>CAUCWU010000376.1 GCA_958446555.1 uncultured Lachnospiraceae bacterium
GCGCGTGTGACAGCCCTGTTTTGTTATGCCTCGATTTTGTATAGAGAAGGCGATTTTCGAAAAGTCATAGAAGTTTTAATGCCAGTCGTCATGAATTATAAGAGCTATCCAAACTCCCCAGAACTTGTTTTGTGCTGTAATCAAATGGGGCTGGCAGTGAACTGTGAAGCAGAGTATGAGCTGGCTCGCCACTATTTTCAATTGGCACTTGAGGTTGCAGAAAAGCAGAATCTGGAATCAGTCTATTCCAAATTGCACAACAATATTGGACTAACATATTATGACCAGAACGAATTGGAAGCAGCTGACAGAGAATATGCTCAGGCAGAAAAATGGATTGCGCAAAGTATCAACAAAGAATGGATTGCACCAATGGTCTATGGCAACTGGGCGAATACGATGCTAAAGCAAAAGCGCTGGGCGGATGCCATCGAGTCAACGAATCTGGCACTAGCCTATCTGGATCCGAAGAACGCAGCAGAAGTTGCAGAGGATGAGGAAGTCATCAGTCTGTATATGATCGCGTATTATAAGCTTGGAAGAAAAGAACCGTATGAAGAATACAGGAAAAAACTGCTTGCCATTGAAAATAGACAGGGATTAGGCATTGTCACAATACGTCAATTGCTGGAAGAAGAAATTGGCATAGATGATGAGGCCTTTCTTTTGGCACTCTATCGCGGAGTGGATCGGATTTTTCATATGAGTGCACAGGCAAATGACTGGATTTCGATTCTGATCTGTACAGAAATCAAATATGCGCACGCAAAGGAAAAAGGGGATACGAAAGCCGCCTTAGAAGCACTAGAGCAGAGAGCGCTCGCGCAGACTCATCGAATTGATATGCTGGAAAAGAAGCGCGTAGAAACTCTGATAGAATATATGGACATTGCCAATGAAAAACAAAAGGCATTGGAACAGGCAGAGAGTGCAACCAGTGCGAAAACCAGATTTTTATCGAATATGTCCCATGATATCCGGACGCCTATGAATGCAATTTTTGGCATCACGCAGCTGATGGAACACGATAAAAACGATATGGTGAAGATGGAAGATCACATTCAAAAGCTGCAGGTCTCTAGCCGTTATCTGCTCAGCCTGATCAATGATGTGCTGGATATGAGCAAGATAGAATCGAGTGAGGTTTGCTTAAATCGAGAAGAGATTCATCTGCCCGATCTGATTGCACAGCTAAAAAGTATCATGGATCCGCAGACACATGAGCATCATCAGACATTTGTGATTCATACAGATGAAATGTTATATGAGAATCTGATGGGCGATGCAGTCCGTCTGCGTCAGGTATTTTTGAATTTGCTGTCAAACGCAGTCAAGTATACGCCGGACGGCGGTACGATTACACTAGATCTGACACAGAAGAAGCAAGACAAAAATCATATCCTGCTTGCATTTACGGTGACAGATACCGGTTATGGAATGACACCCGACTTTGTCCAAAATATTTTTAAGCCGTTTACGCGTGCAGAAGATTCGATAACGAATAAAATTCAGGGCACGGGTCTTGGCATGGCCATCACAAAAAGCATCGTGGATCTGATGAGTGGAACGATCACATTACAGAGCGAGCCAGGGAAGGGCAGCTGCTTTTCGGTCACAGTTTTGTTAGAAATCGCACAGACAGCACTTGTTCATTCATCCACAGAAAAGAACGACAGCCAGACTGTCGGGACGATTTTGCAGGGCATGAAATTTTTATGTGCAGAGGACAATGCGCTAAACGCCGAGATTTTGGAGGCCATTCTGGAAATGGAAGGCGCAGACTGCACTATTTATCCGGATGGCAGACAGATTGTAGAAGCATTCGCGCAGGTAAAGCCCGGAGAATACGATGCCATTTTGATGGATATGCAAATGCCGGTCATGAACGGACTAGAAGCTACAGCTGCCATTCGAAACAATAAAAATCAACTGGGGAAAACCATTCCGATCATTGCCATGACAGCCAATGCATTTAGCTCGGACATACAGGCGTGTCTGGATGCCGGCATGAATGCGCATCTGTCAAAGCCGTTGGAAATTGAACTATTGAAACAGACGATGAAGAGCGTAAGCCGCCCTCATAAGGAGCAGTATGAGTAGAAAACGAACCGTTCATCATACCAGACAGATGGCAGTGTACAGGAGGGAACTGCCATTTTATCTGATGCTTCTGCCCGGCACACTGTTCACACTTGTTTTTTCCTACTTTCCCTTATTTGGACTGGTGATGGCATTCCAGAATTTTGTGCCGCTGCGTGGTTTTCAAAAATCTGAATGGGTGGGACTGCAAAATTTTCGCAACATGCTGGCTCTGCCAAACTTCTGGAACGTCATCGGCAACACTCTTTTTATTTCAATCTGCAAAATCATACTTGGACTGTTGGTGCCGCTTTTGGTGGCACTGCAGGTAAATGAAGTCATACACCGCAGATGGAAGCAGGCGGTAAAGATAATCTATTTTCTGCCTTATTTTTTGTCATGGGCAGTCGTAAGCGGTATGCTTCGCAGTCTGTTTCAGTACGACGGCATGGTCAATGATCTGCTAGTCAGACTAGGCATGGAACCCATTTTGTTTCTGGGCAGCAATGTCTGGTTTTTGGTCATCGTCATTCTTTCTGATGTGTGGAAGGACATGGGCTATTACCTGCTGTTATTTCTGGCAGCAATTGCAGACGTAGATCCCTGCCTGTTTGAAGCCGCAGCGATGGATGGTGCCAATCGTTTTAAGCGAATCTGGCACGTTACGCTGCCTTCCATCCAGCCGATTGTCATAATGCTGTTTGTGCTTTCCTTAGGTTCGGTGTTAAATGCCGGAATGGAACAGATCATGCTGTTATACAATCCTATGGTGTATCAGCGTGGTGATATCATTGATACATTTGTCTACCGTCTTGGTCTGGTAAATCACCAGTGGTCGCTGTCTAGTGCCGTTGGTATGATGAAATCTGTCCTTTCTTTTTTTCTGGTGCTGATTTCCAACCAGATTGTGACAAAACGGTTTGCGTATCAACTTTTCTAAAGGAGTGTCTCTGTTATGCAGCGAAAGAAAATAACACCATTCCATGTGATGAACAGTCTGCTTCTTGGTCTGCTCGCGATCCTTTGTCTGCTGCCCATCGCACATGTCATTGCATTGTCTCTTTCTGACAGCAGCGAAGTCGTCTCCGGCCACGTGGCGCTGCTGCCACGCGGCATTACACTGGATGCGTACCGCTATGTGATGGA
>CAUCWU010000377.1 GCA_958446555.1 uncultured Lachnospiraceae bacterium
TGGAAGCTCAAATTGCTTGCGAAAACGAGTATAGCTGTACAGATAGCCTGGCATCAGATAATCAAAAATGCTCCATAGCTCACCCAAGCTATTCTCAATCGGCGTTCCAGTCAAAGCCAGACGATAGGCTGCATTTAACTGCTTTACTGCCTTTGCATTCATCGTCATATGGTTTTTGATGTATTGTGCCTCATCTAAGACCTGATAGAAGAATGTGCAACCCTCATAGACCTCCAAATCACGTCGAAGTAGATCATAGGACGTGATTAGTACATCGTAATCGGTGTAATGCTCAATCAGCTCTTTTCTCTCTTTCGCATTTCCTGCTACCACCTGCACACGCAGATTCTTTGCAAATAATTCCAGCTCATGCTGCCAGTTGTAAATTAGGGATGCCGGGCAGACGATGATCGAACTTCCCTTTCCCTTATCAGCAACTAATAGTGTGATTGTCTGAAGTGTTTTTCCAAGACCCATATCATCAGCTAAGATACCGTTAAAATGGTAATCCTGAAGCATCTTCATCCAACGATAACCGTAAACCTGATACTCTCGAAGTGTTGCACCGATCTCTTCTGGAACTGGATATAACTCCATCTCGGTTCGTCTCATGCGCTCTGCCATATCACGAATTTCTTTTCCCGGCTGATAATCAACTCCCTGCATCGACGCAAGCATCTCATCGGCAAACAAAAAGCGATATCCTGGAAGACTGACTGGCTTATCAACTGCCTCTCTGGCGTCAATGTCCATTACATCCTCAAACTCGGCAAGCTGATCAGCAAATGCCTCATCCAATTTTAGGATTCTACCATCCTCTAGTCTGTGATAATGCTGCTTTTCATGGTAGGCGCGAAGCACATCCTTTAACTGCTTATCGCTTAGTCCGTCGCTTTCAAGACCAAGCTCAAGGAAATGATCCATAAAGCGCATACCAGCCTTGATCTGAGGTGCCTCATCAAAGCGAAGATTCTCCAAGCCATTTTCTAGATCGACACTTCCAAATGAGTACAGCTGCGGCAGACAAAACTCTAAAAAGCGACCAATTGCATCCTCATTTTCAATCAAATAGCGATCATAATCTGCCTCTTTTGCATCTTCGTCGCTCTTCATATTCGAGATGTAACTCTCTAACAGACTCTTTAATGCCTGCTCCTTCTCCACATCACGAACCAAATTGCCCTCTGTCGGCTCTCCAATATGGACAGGACGCTTGCCATAATGAGCTTCAACCTTTAATTCTAGGATGTCCCACAAATTGATTGTAAAATGTACCTGAAGTGTCGGCGGAACAAATTCCTCTAATGAAAGCTCTCGACACTCTAAATCAACATTTTCCTGAAGCTCTGGAAGCACATAGTGGATAAACGGTGGAAAATCGCGATTGTTGATATCCACATAGCCACTTCCCGGATAGGCAACCTGAAGCAGATTTCGAAAGAAAATTCGAAGGGAACGGCTATAATATTCATCACAAATATAGACCTTATCCTCCCCAAACAGATAGATATGACGGTTTCCCTCTGCCAACTTCCACTTATCTGGAAGCCACAATCTTGCACCGTCCTTTCCCTTTTTCTCTAAAATCAGCTTTACCTGCGGATTTTCTTTTACAACATGGACAGTTCGGCTCTTTCCTTCCTCGTTAAGTTCCAGCTCTCTTCCGCAGAATGCTTTCATATATAAATCAGCAAAGCCTTCTTCTAGTTCAACACGTGCAATCTTTCGATCAAATGAAAGTTTTTCCTGCTGTGACCAGTGATTCAAATACGAGTCAATCTGCAGACAGATAACTTGAATCAGTGCTGCCGAATCGGCATCGTAGGAGTACTCGCAGTTTGGATACGAAAGCTGCTTACCAAAGGAGATGTCCTCTCCCTTCTGGTAGCTTTGTTTAAAAGCGGTCAGATCTCGAATCGGGTAAAGATGACGGGTTCCGGCAAAAAATTCCAACCCAATTCGCTTTCCCTCTGATACGAATCTTGGCACTACCTTTACATCTGAAATTTTGGATTTTTGATACTGCAGCGTATAACGCTTCTCATAGGCCTGAATCATACTGATGCAGGCTGCTGAAGTATGAACACTTGATACCAGCTCGCCCTCGCAAAAATATTGCAAAATCGCTGCAATTTCATGGCGGCATAGCTTACCCGGCGTATGATATTCACCGCATGAGCAGGTTGACTCATCAATGTCAAAGTCTCCCCAATTGCCGTCAGAGGAAAGACCCGATGACTGGATCGCAATCTCCACGTCATAGCGTCTACTCAAATCACGCACGGTTGCCTGTATCTGTGTTCTTCCGTGTGCCTCCTCAGCGCTAGACAAAGCTGCCTGTCCGCGCTGATGGAGTGCACGTCCTTTCTGATATTCCAAAGAGTTTACCGCATACTGCTGCAGCATTTCGTAGGTTTTCTCCATACTTCTCCCCATATATATAAAGGTTTTTTATATAACAGTTCACACCACATCATTACGTAGTGGGCGCTGAGGTGAACTGTTACATTACATTTTTTCCGGCGCTGCAAATCCCAACAGTTCAATGCAGGTCTCTAAAATGTCCTTGCAGTAGGAAATCAGTGCAATATATCCATTCTTCTTCTCCTCATTTTCCTCTGCAAGAATCTTGGTTTCATGATAGAAACGGTTAAAGTCGTTTGCCAGATCGTAGATATAAGCACACAGCTTATGTGGTGCATACTCAGCACTTGCCTGTGCAAATACATCAGAGAATCTAGTCATATCAAGCATCAGCGCCTTCTGTGCTGAGCCGTCTGGTGCGGTGATGGTTGCTGGCACTTCCTTACCAAACTTCTTTAAGATTGACTTGATACGAACGATGGTATACAGAATGTACGGACCAGTATTTCCCTCGAAGGAGGTGAAACGATCTACATCAAAGACATAATCCTTGGATGCCTGATTGGACAAATCGCCGTACTTAATTGCAGAAAGACCGATGATCTTTGCACTTTCGCGTGCAGTCTCTTCGTCCTCATCGCGGCTTGCCATGATCTTATCATAGACAGCATCGTCGATATCGCGGATCAAATGCTCCAGACGCATAACACCGCCCTGTCTTGTCTTAAACGGCTTTCCGTCCTTTCCATTCATCGTACCAAATCCCAGGAACTGAAGCTGTGTGGTCTCTGGAACCAGATTTGCCAGTCTGGATACACGGAACACCTGAGTAAAGTGCATCTCCTGACGCTTGTCGAC
>CAUCWU010000378.1 GCA_958446555.1 uncultured Lachnospiraceae bacterium
GAGGAAATGCTAACAGAAAAGAAAAATACGATAAGCAACGATTTTATTTATTTAATTGATGTGAAAAATCGAACTGAGAAAAAGCTTTGCTACCACGGAACTTCGTGGCTTGCAAAGCATGGAAATCCGCAGGATTCACACCCACATCCATGCTTTGCAGAAGATAATAAGAGTATTATTTTTGTATCAGACAGAGAAGGTCTGCCGTGTATTTATCAGGTAATGCTCTGATCCAATTTATGACAGTTTCAAATTGGATGCCTGATGCTGCGTCTTTACCATATCGGCATAGATGCCGCCCCTTTGTGTAAGCTTTGCTGGGCTTCCACTCTCAAAGACTGTCGCATCCTTTAACACAACAATTTTGTCAGCATCTGCAACCGTTCTCATTCGATGAGCGATGATCAAAACTGTCTTATTTTTGATCAAGCGTGACAGCGACTCCTGAATCAGTGTCTCGTTGTCTACATCGAGTGAGGCGGTTGCTTCGTCTAACAGAATAATCGGCGCATCCTTTAAGAATGCTCTGGCGATTGAGATTCGCTGGCGCTCTCCACCAGACAACTCTGATCCATTCTCTCCGATCATCGTATTCTAGCCATTTGATAGCTTTTCTACAAACTCCTCACAGTGAGCCAATTTTGCAGCGGCAATGACCTCCTCATCGGTTGCGTTTTTCTTTCCAATTCGAATATTTTCCATCACCATATTATTAAACAGTGTGACATCCTGAAAGACAATTGAATACAGAGACATCAGTGTTTCCGGATCAATTTTCGAGATGTCCATGCCGCCGACTGTGATCATTCCACTGTTTGCATCCCAAAAGCGCGCTGCCAGACGAGACACAGCTGTCTTTCCACCGCCGGAAGGTCCAATCAGTGCAGCTACCTCGCCCTGCTTCGCTGTAAATGAGACATCCTTTAACACCACATCGCCGGTATCGTAGGAAAATCCAACATGAGAAAACGTAATGTCATAGCCATTGTTGGAAAGTGTTGTGGAGCCTTCCTGCGTGAATACTTTTATCTACGCGAAGACCCATAAATTCGTCTGCTGCTTCTCTTACCCAAGCAAAACGCTCATGATCAATGTCGCCAGGAACCGTGCAGTCGCCGCCAAGGATCACGCCAGTTATTCCAGTCTCCTCAAGCAGTCTCTTTGTCTCATCCTTTACTGCCTGCTTGCTTCCACTGTATAAAACACCAGTCTTTGTATTGTCAAAACCACCCAGTACACAGCGACCGCCAAAGAATTTCTTTCCATCCTTTAAGCTTAAATTTTCTACATATACTGCCCAGTTGACTGCCTTTGACGGATAATCCTTCCAAACCTCGATACGGTTCTTATCGCCTGCCCAACCACAGCAATGTAAAATGTTGTTATCGCTCAGTGTATTTGCATACTTCAAAATAGAAAGCTCAGCCGGTGTTACAAGCTTCTTGTACTCATCTGCTGTAAAACGGAACTCCTCTGCATTCTGTACACAGTAGTAGATACCGGTGCAGCCTGCCTCTTCGATGACACCCTTAATCAGAGAACGAATATCTTCTCCAATTACCTCAAATGCATGGCATACTGCCTCTGGATTGGCCTTCAGATGGCTCATCAAAAGCTCCTCGCTTGTTCCAAAACGCATCAGAGACATTGGGCAGAATACATTATAGAATACACAGCACTCATCCTTTACTGCATCTACGACACCCTTTACTCTCGCAATTTGCTTTCGAATATATGGATGATCTGCTCCCATCGGCTTTAAATTGAACCAATCCTCTGGCTTTTTAATCTCAGCAATTCCCGGATTTGGATAGTTAAAATAGCCATCGCACATAACCTTAATCAGATCAAAATCAGCCTCACGATACAGCTTTAAATGCTCATCAATCGTCTGCTGACCAAAATCATCATCCGGTGAAAAATGATACCAGAATGCGATCGGCACACGATCTACCGGCTCATTGTTAAATGCATGAAGTACACGTTCTTTCTTTGTCATAATCTTCCCTTTCTGGCTTTTGAAGCCGCTGAATCCACAAATATTTTTTTTACAAGATTTTCAGCATCACATCACCTTACACATTTTAACGATGAAAACGCTATTGTCTGGTGATTTTTTATTGATTTGATAGACGCAAAACCTTTTATAAGTCCTCACAAATGTTTATAAACCAATGTGAAAATGGCTTAAAATCAAGGTTTTCCGCATATCTTCATTTTTCTTGTCATATCTCCGCATAAGGTGTTTTTGTAAGACCGGGCACCATTTTAGCACCACAGAATATAAGGAGGACGACATGAAAAACGAACTTTTGACTAAGGGTATTATACTTCCGTCCGGCGAAATCGGCAAGAATAAGATAAACCTTGTCGCCGGGGCAATCACGCAGCCGTTCGCGGAAATGGTATGGGTAACGACAGGCGGCGACATGGAAACAATCAACCGCCTTACCAACGTACTTGTAACCATGAACAACCCCACCGACCGGGGCAAGCTGTTCAAAATCATCAAACTGCTTTATGGGCTAATGGGCTTGCCTTTTTCAGAGGAAGCCGAGCCTATGGACGCAGACCCCGACGTTTTGGAATACTTCATCTTTTCTTTCATGGCAGACTTTGGAGAAGTCATGCAAGAACTGATAGCAGAAGAAATGAAATAGCGACCCGCACAGCGGCGTTTCTCACTCTCTCACTGGGAGAACAGGAACGCCGCTATTTTTATGCCCTCATGTTACGCAGTAGGGGCAAAAAAAGCCTTGATTTATCGGGCTTACAGAACGCAAAACAGAGGAAGCAAGGAAAAGATACCTTACCCCTCAAAATCCGCGTTCTACTGCGCAACAAATCTAAAGCAAAGGAGTGATGAAGCTATGGCAGTTTTCCGTGTGGAACGCAACACAGGCTACACCGTAATGAGCAACCACCACTTACGCAATAAGGAGCTTTCCTTAAAGGCAAAGGGGCTGTTATCTCAAATGCTGTCCCTGCCGGAGGATTGGGACTATACCCTTGCAGGGCTGTCCTACATCAACCGGGAAAGTATCGACGCTATCCGTACCGCCGTTTGGGAGCTTGAAAAAGCCGGATATATCACAAGGCGGCAGGGACGCGACGAGAAAGGCAAAATGACCGCTATCGAGTACACCATTTACGAACAGCCGCAGCCGCCGGAATTGGATTGCCCGGTATTGGAAAATCCAACAGCGGATAACCCGA
>CAUCWU010000379.1 GCA_958446555.1 uncultured Lachnospiraceae bacterium
CTTACACAGTGGAAGAATCACCTTAAAGAAAATACGAACCTCTGATGCACCATCCAGTCGAGCCGACTCTTCCAGTGAATCTTGAATTCCCTCAATAAAGGAGGATACCAAAAGCATATTGTATGCAGAAAGCAGTCATGGAAGCCAATATACGGTAAAAGAGTCTGTCAGTCCAAGCTGAGAATACAACAAGTAGGTTGGAATCATTCCGCCGCCGAAATACATTGTTATAATCATTACGATTCTCATGAATTTTCTTCCAGCAAAATGCTTAATTGTTACAATATAACCCAAAAGTGCTGTACAGACGATACTCGTGAAGGTTCCAACGACACAGCGGGCAACTGACATTGCCGCGCCCTTTGGAAGATTCTGGCGATTAAAAATATAAATATAATTCTGTAAAGTAAACTTTCTTGGCCAAAATGTAATTCCACCAAGAACGGTATCGGATCCCTCATTTAGAGAGATGACCAACTGATTCCAGAATGGATATACCATGCAAAAAGTAAATGCAATCATAAATATGTAAAGAAAAACGTCAAACACTCTTGATCCAACGCTCTGCTTAATACGGTTTTGCTTAACAGTATAATTTTTTCTTTTTGTGCGTCTCATCTGTTTAACTCCTTTCTTTAGAAGATTCTCATATCCAGTACTTTTCCAGAGATAAAGTTTGTCAGCCATACTAAGAAGAATCCAAATACAGACTTCATCAAACCAACTGCAGTACCAAATGTATAATTTCCAAGCTGAATTCCATAGCGGTATACATAAGTATCAATAACCTCATACACCTTTCTTGTACTCGGAGTTCCGATTAAAAGCTGCTGCTCAAATCCGGCATTTAAAATATTTCCAATTCCAAGGATAAATAAAACAACTACTGTAGGCATAATACTTGGAATTGTAATGTGCCATACTTTTCCAAAACGGCCCAGTCCATCAACCGCTCCTGCTTGATAAATTTCCTGATCCACACCTGCAATTGCTGAAATGTAGATAATGGCTGACCATCCAAGGCCCTTCCATATATTTGCAGTTGTCAAAAGTCCCCAGAAATAATCCGGATTGCTCAAGAAATTCACTGATTTATCGATCACTCCCAGCTTCAGTAATACTTCATTGATCAAGCCTTCACTACCAAGAAGAGACATCATGATTGATGCGACTACTACCCAAGATACGAAATATGGCATATATGAGATCGTCTGAACGACCTTTTTAAACATCTTATTTTTAATTTCATTTAACAAAAGTGCAAAGATAATTGGACTTACAAAGCCAATTGTTAAGGATAAACCACTGATTACTAGTGTATTTCGAATAACCATCTTCCACTCTGGAAGTTGGAAGAAACGTTTAAAATTTTCAAGTCCCACAAACTTGCTTTCTGCAAGTGACATTCCAGGATACCAATCTAGAAATGCTACAATATTTCCTGCCATCGGAATATAACAAAAGATAATTACCCAAATCAGGGCAAGAATACACAAAAACCAGATCTGTTTTTGTGTGCGAAATGACTTTAAAAGTGCACCTTTTTTCTTCTCTACTTTTACATACCGATCTGCATCACCGCCCTGCACTGCATGTTTTTTTCCAAATGCCATAAGCCAGTTCCTCCCGTTCGCTGTCAATTTAAAAGAAGAGGTGGGACTCCCACCTCTCCCATTTCTCATTCTCAGCCTTCGTACTTCTCTACGTTAGCCTTGTAGGAATTCTCATAATAATCGGTCAATTCTTCCAGACCCATTGCATTACAGTTATCTCTTGCTGCCTCAAATGCGGCTACACAATCTTCTTCACTTGCACTGTTGATAATCTCTGCCCAAGAAGAAGTGATGGTATCGTCAACCATCTGCTTGATTGTTGCAACACTGTCTCTAGAATTGAAGGTTGTCTGATACATTGTGATATCCTTTGCAGGTGCTGTATAGTTGCCCCAGCAAATATTGATGCCTTCATCTGCAAAACTTCCGTCCTCATTTACCGGCCAATAGTCATAAATGGATACACGGTCAACTCTTGGATCGATCTTATCAAATACGGAACGGCCATCACTCTTAAGCCACTGTCCACAGATTGCTACCCAATACTCACATGCATAATGATTCTTTACTGTGTGGTAGGTTGTATCCTTGGTATCAACGCTCATGATTGCATCATCAAACAGCCATGTGCCGTCATCATCAATCTTCCATACATTTTCTTCACACGGAACACCAAATCCCATGATAAAGTTTCCAAGCTCAGATGCTTCCCAGTTCAGGTACTTCACGATGCCCTGAATTTCCTCCTCAGTCGCTTTATCAGTAATAATCATACGATAGCTTCCTACATAGTTGGAAGTTAGAAGAGAAGTATCCTCCATATCCATGCCTTCACCATGAACAGAAACATTGGCAAATCTCTTATTCTTGTCGTAAGCATCGCCTTCCTGTACAGCCCAGGTCTGATGTCCACCTACCCATGCATACCACCAAGTTCCTAAATTTCCAAGAACCTGTCCGTTTGCTAACTTCGAAATGTAGGTCTCATAATCAACACTCTGATAATCTGGATCGATTAAACCTTCTCTGTACATCTGATTGACAAGCTTTGCAATCTCAAGACCTTCATCAGTATTCAGCCAATGTGTAAATTCTCCAGTCTCCTCATCTAACTTATAACCATTTACAAAGCCATATGCACCAAGCATTGCATTCAAGAAGCTCTTGCCCTGATTGTCGCTTGTGAATGCATAGGTTGTCTGACCTGCATCATTTGTCGGATGATTTTCAAGAATCTTCTTCATAACTTCGATATATTCTTGAGGTGTCTCATAGATCTTATCCTCTCCAAGCTCCAGATAATAATCCCAACGAACACCAAAATCCTGTCCTGCTACGTTTGGATTCTCGCCCCAAAGTGTGGAAAGTTTGTAGATATGACCCTCATCATTCTTAAGCATATTGATGTAATCACCCATACGTCTTGTCAAATTCGGCATATCATCAAGATAATCTGTTAGATCAATTGCCTTTCCCTGTGCAATAAACTTTTCAGCCATTTCGTCTGGCATATTGGTGATAACTGCCGGATAGCTGTTGTCTGCTAACATCAAATTCAGACGCTCTGTCATATCACCTGTCATATACTGCCAGTCAAATGCCACGTTCAAATTTTCTAACAGCCACTCGTCCATGACAGCTTTTCCGCCATTCTC
>CAUCWU010000380.1 GCA_958446555.1 uncultured Lachnospiraceae bacterium
ATCATGGATGGATGTACATATTTTGGTGTATTTTTTAAGATCTTACTTCCGCTGTTAAAGCCGGCAATCGTTACTGTTATGATCTTAAAGGGTGTTGGTACCTACAATGAGTACTACATGGCAAATTTGTATCTGCAGGATAAGTCCAAATTAGTTACCGTTGCAACCTCACTTTACAAGTTTACTGGTCCTCTTGGTAATCAGTATAACTATATCTGTGCAGGTGTTATCATCACATTGCTGCCAGCACTGATTATCTTTATTTTGTGCCAGAAGCAGATTTATGGTGGACTTGCTGCTGGTTCTGTTAAGGGTTAATGAATAAAAATATCAGCGTGCCGTTTGGCGGCACGCAGAAACGAGGGAAAAATGAGCAAAGTTAAAATGATCAGCCCAGAGGTTAAGAATGTACCATGGCAGGAGAAGCCAGAAGGGTTAAAAGGGGCTCCAATTTGGAGATACAGCGAGAATCCAATCATCGGAAGAAATCCGATTGAGGGAGTTGCAAGAATTTTCAACAGTGCAGTAATGCCGTATGAGGATGGCTTTATCGGGGTATTCCGTGGTGAGCAGACAAACGGAATTCCATATATCTATTTAGGTAGAAGCAAGGATGCGATTCATTGGGAATTTGATTCCAACAAGATCCCATTTGTAGATGAGGATGGCAAGCCATTTATGCCGATCTATGCATATGATCCGAGACTGGTTAAGGTAGAGGATACCTATTATATCATCTGGTGTCAGGATTTCTATGGTGCTTCGATCGGAATGGCAAAGACAACCGATTTCAAGACTTTTGTTCGTCTGGAAAATCCATTCATTCCATTCAACCGCAATGCAGTTTTATTCCCAAGAAAGATCAATGGCAATTTCGTAATGCTTTCAAGACCAAGCGACAGCGGACATACACCGTTTGGTGATATTTTCCTTTCTGAGAGCCCGGATATGGTTTACTGGGGCAAGCATCGCCATGTGATGGGACGTAGCAGTGAATGGTGGGAGAGTGTAAAGATCGGTGGCGGCGCAGCTCCGATTGAGACTTCTGAAGGATGGCTTCTGTTCTACCATGGTGTTTCTGGAACCTGCAATGGCTTTGTCTACAGCATTGGTGGCGCAATCCTTGATATCGACAATCCATCCATCGTAAAGTATCGCTGCGAGAACTTCCTTCTGACACCAGAAGAGTGGTATGAGGAGAGAGGATTTGTTCCGAATGTTACCTTCCCATGTGCAACGATTCATGACAGCGTATCCGGAAAGATTGCAATCTACTACGGATGTGCAGACAGCTATGTAGGATTGGCCTTCACAACTGTTGACGAAATCGTAGATTATATCAAGACACACAGCCATGTAACTGAGTCTGATACAGAGATCGGAAGACGATAATGCGAGAGTTGTAAAACAACGGAGCAATTTGTGAGTATCATTTGATAGAAGAAACAGGAGGAAAATGCATCATGCAGGAGACAAAGATGGACATTCGCACCGAGAAGGCGCTTATGAAAGAACAGATTGCGTCACATCTTGATCAGGTCATTCTGCCGTTTTGGGAGGCCCTGCGAGACGATGAGTTTGGTGGCTTTTACGGCTATATGGATATTGATTTGAAGCTGGATAAAAAGGCGGTAAAGGGATGCATCTTAAATAATCGAATTTTATGGTTTTTCTCAAATGCGTATCTGACATTAAAGCGTCCAGAGCTTTTATCCTATGCAAAGCATGCATATGAGTTTTTAAAAAATGCATGTCTAGATCGAGAATATGGCGGTGTTTACTGGTCTGTCACATTTGATGGAAAGCCTGAGGAGGATATGAAGCACACCTACAATCAGGCATTTGCAATCTATGCACTTTCCTCCTATTATGATGCCTCCGGTGACAAAGAAGCACTTGACATTGCATGGAGCATCTACAATGTTATCGAAGCACATTGCAAGGATGACAAGGGCTATTTAGAGGCATTTGATCGAAACTTCCAGCCAGTCAGCAATGAGAAGCTTTCTGAGAACGGTGTTATGGCAGAAAAGACGATGAACACACTGCTTCATGTGTTTGAGGGCTATACCGAATTGTATCGTGTGACAAAGGAGAAAAAGGTCAGTGAAAATCTTCGCTGGATGTTGGACATCTTTGCAAGTAAGGTGTATAATCCAGATAAGAAGCGCCAGGAGGTGTTCTTTGATAAGGATTGGAACACACTGATTGATTTGTACTCATACGGACATGATATTGAGACATCTTGGCTGATTGACAGAGGGCTCGAGATCTTAGACGATCCAGAGGTGACAAAGAAGCTTTCGCCAATCACCGATGTACTTGCAGAGCAGATTTACAAGATTGCCTATATTGATCACTCTGTTATCAATGAGTGTGAGAGGGGAGTCAACAATACCACTCGTGTTTGGTGGGTTCAGGCAGAGTCTGTGCTTGGCTTTATGAATTATTATGAAAAGCATCCAGAAAAAACCGAGTATTTTACCGCAGCAAAGGATATTTGGGCTTATATCGAGGAGTATCTGACCGATAAGCATCCAGGATCGGAGTGGTTCTGGTCACTCGATGAAAATAGACAGCCTGCTAGCAGACAACCGATTGTCGAGCCGTGGAAATGCCCGTATCACAATGGCCGCATGTGCTTTGAGATGATTCATAGATTATCAAAGTAAATTGATTGGCGTATGAGCCGTTTACGGTGTTTGCTGCATCGACGTAGTAAGATTAGGACAGTACAGGAGGAGATTACACAATGAAGCTTCATGAGCAGTATTATGTAGAGAAAGCAAAAGTAGAAAAGCTCATTGCAAAGAAGAATCAGAAGTCTGATTTTTACAATGGCATCTACGATCGTTATACAGACCCGGTGTTGACAAGAGAGCACATTCCGGTTGAGTGGAGATATGATGTCAATCCAGAGACCAATCCATATTTTATGGAAAGACTTGGTGTCAATGCCGTATTTAACTCTGGTGCAATTGAGTTAAACGGAAAATATTATCTGATTGCTCGTGTCGAGGGAAATGACAGAAAGTCCTTTTTTGGTGTTGCAGAGAGTGATTCTCCTGTAGATGGCTTCCGTTTCTGGGATTATCCGATCTTACTGGATGACATCTGCCCGGATGAGACCAATGTCTATGATATGCGTCTGACCAAGCATGCAGATGGCTGGATCTATGGTGTGTTCTGCTCCGAGAGCAAGGA
>CAUCWU010000381.1 GCA_958446555.1 uncultured Lachnospiraceae bacterium
GAGACAAGCTCCACCGCTCGTGTAACCCCGAGAACAACTGCAAGACCTGGCGATACTTTACCTCCTGGTCTTGATATGAGCAGAATCCATATCTTTGATAAGGATAGCGAGCTGGTTGTATTAAACTAATCGAAACTGTTTAAGAAGTTTTGAGGGGAAATGTAAAAAAATTACATTTCCCCTTTTTTTTTCTCCGAAAATGTTATACAATATAGGGAGGAATGGCGGTAAGCTGTGAAAACTATAAGCTGCTACGGCGGCGGAATGTGAGGAAAGTATGATTTCGAACCAGATTTTGCAAAGTACAATTGAAGGGCTGAAAAATATCGCACGAATTGATCTGTGTGTATGCGATACCGACGGAAACATGCTGGCATCTACCTTTGGTGATCCGGAGATTACCACAGAGACCATCGTGAATTTTACACTGTCACCGGCAGATAGCCAGGTGGTTGCTGGATTCCAGTTCTTCAAGGTTTTTGATGAACACCAGTTGGAATATGTCATGCTGGCAAAGGGCAGCAGTGATGATGTTTATATGGTAGGAAAGATTGCAGCATTTCAGGTGCAGAACCTGTTAGTTGCCTACAAGGAGCGTTTCGACAAGGATAACTTTGTTAAGAACTTGCTTCTTGATAACCTGTTATTGGTAGATATCTATAATCGTGCAAAGAAGCTTCATATTGAAGTATCAGCAAAGCGTGTTGTCTATGTAATTGAGACAAAGAATGAGAAGGATGTCAATGCACTTGAGACAGTGAGAAGCCTGTTCACCGGAAGAGTAAAGGATTTCATCACTGCAGTTGATGAGAAGAATATTATTGTTGTCCGCGAGGTAAAGCAGGGTGAGACAGCAGATGATCTTGAGAAGACAGCTCAGGTGATGGTAGATATGTTAAATACCGAGGCCATGAGCCAGGTACATGTTGCATACGGAACTGTTGTAAACGAGTTAAAGGAAGTATCCAGATCCTACAAGGAAGCCAAAATGGCACTCGATGTCGGCAAGATCTTCTTTAGCAATAAGAATGTGGTTGCTTACTCAAAGCTTGGCATCGGTCGTCTGATTTATCAGCTCCCGATTCCGCTGTGCCGTATGTTCATTAAGGAAATCTTCGATGGCAAGTCACCAGATGAGTTTGACGATGAGACCCTTACTACAATCAACAAGTTCTTTGAGAACAGTCTGAATGTATCTGAGACATCCAGACAGCTGTATATCCACAGAAATACATTGGTATATCGTCTGGACAAGCTTCAGAAGAGTACCGGACTGGATCTGCGTGTATTTGAGGATGCAATTACCTTCAAGATTGCGTTAATGGTTGTCAAGTATATGAACTATATGGAGAAAAACTGAGTTTAAGGTAGGAATAGGGGGAAACGGATACAAATCTGTTTCCCCCTTTTGTGATACTAGGGTCAACAGATGAAAGCAACTGAGCAATTCGTTGGTATCATTTGCAGAAAAGTATGAATCAATTGATTTTGGTTATATTGATTACAAAAGTATGATGTTTTCACGGAACGCTATGAGGGAATTTCGACGATGGTCAAATTTATAGAGTTCTCGTGAAGAAAAAGAAAGGCGGAAATACGTGGAAGAAAAAGACAAAGAATTAAAAGAAATAAATAATGAGGAAACAACCCAAGAAAAAACCAAAAAGAAAAGAAAAAAGCCAGGCTTTTGCGCAGGTATGCTGGCAGGTGTTTTGATGTTTGGTGGCATAAATTTTGTTGCAATAGAGCTTGTAAATAGACAATATCGCCACAAATTGGTTGACGAACTTTATTCATCAGGTGATTCAGTTGAGACTTCAGCGTCTACTCTTGAGGCAGAAAGCCAAGAGGCGATCACGGATGATTTGACAACCAAGTTAAAACTTCTTGAGCAGTGTGCAGATGAATATTTCTTGTTTGATACACCAGATGCACAGACTTATCAGGATAACATCTATAAGGGATTCATGGAAGCACTTGACGATCCATATTCCTGCTATTATACGGCAGATGAGTACAAGACACTGATGGAGTCAACAAGTGGTAGCTATGAGGGTATCGGTGTTGTCGTTTCTCAGAATGTTCAGACCAAGGTTATCACAGTGGTACGTCCATTTGAGGGTTGTCCAGGTGCTGAGGCAGGTATGCTGCCAGGTGATATTTTGGTAGAGGTTGCTGGAAATGATGTCAGCGGTATTGATGTGAGCACGGTTGTCTCTTGGATCAAAGGAGAGGGTGGCACAACAGTTGATATTCGTGTGTACCGAGAGTCAGAAGAAAAATATTATGACTTTATAGTCGAGCGACGAGCAATTGAGGTGCCAACAGTTGGTTATGAGATGATGGATGACAATATCGGTTATGTTCAGGTGACAGAGTTTGATGAGGTGACATCTGATCAATTCATTGCAGCAGTTGACGACTTGAAATCACAGGGCATGGAAGGTCTCATTGTGGATGTTCGTGACAATCCGGGTGGACTGCTCAGCTGTGTCGTAGAAATGCTTGACTATATGCTTCCAGAGGGAACTCTTGTCTATACAGAGGACAAAAACGGAGAGGGCGATACCTACACGTCCGATGCCGAGCACTATTTTGATCTGCCACTTGCCGTTTTGGTCAATGGAAACAGTGCATCTGCATCTGAGATTTTTTCAGGTGCGATTCAGGATTACGGAACTGGCACAATTATCGGCACACAGACCTTTGGAAAAGGAATTGTGCAAAGCATCTTGCCATTTAATGATGGAAGTGCAATCAAAGTCACCGTATCCCGTTACTTTACACCGCGTGGCACCTGTATTCACGGGGAAGGCATCACACCAGATGTTGTCGTAGAGCTTGATGAGAATCTGAAGAACAAGCTGACAATCGAGAAAAGTGAAGATAATCAGCTGCAGACGGCCATTGAAAATGTGAAAGAACAAATGAATGCCGAGCAGTAGTTTTATGTACCCTCTCGGCAAAGTCGTAAGAAATTTGTTATAGCTTTTTTGGCGAAAATGCGCTACAATCATGTTCGGAGAAAAAAAACGTTGGAAAAATTCCAGCAGATAGGAGAAATATGAGTCAGAAAGAGACAGTAAAAAAGAAGAGAAAAAAGAAAAAAGGCTCAGGCATCATTGTGGTATGCGTGATCGTTCTGATCCTTTTGTTTGCTGTACTTGGCGTTTTAATCTTGCAGCTCATCCGT
>CAUCWU010000382.1 GCA_958446555.1 uncultured Lachnospiraceae bacterium
TTTCAATGCAAAATACAGCAAACTCCAGCTCACTGGAATTTTTGATTTTTTCATCCGTCATCATATGTCAACCTTTCCTATATTTTTAATAATTCATAGACTTTTTTTGAAAAATTCAACTTTTGTTGTATTTCCTTATCTGCACAATAAAACGAATCGCATTCGTTGTTTTTATATTCATTATACAATCCAGAAATTATAAAAATCATTTTGTCAACAAAATCATTTTCCTTACATACAAATTTGTAGTTTACTTTTTTATGATATTGTCTAATATGTTTTGCATAATCCCTTATCGAATCAAAATAATCTTTTCCGATTTTAGTTTCGACATCTGGATAACCTGATGTATCAACTATCCACTTCATACTAACTGTTGACATTTTTTCTTTTATACATAAAACAAGCACCTCAAACGCTAATATAGCACTATCCATTTTTTCTTGCTCTGCCATCAGTCTATGTATACTTTCTGCATTTTCAAAAATTTTTTCCTGTGCGCGAATTTCTATTCCAAAAGTAATTTCCTTTAAAAATTTTTCCAACTCATCCCTTTCTTGATCTTGGATGATAAACATATTCATAAAACTCTCATATTTCTTAATAAAATTATTAGCCGATCCATTATCCAGTTTAAAACTTAATGAGATTATTTTTTTCAAATATCGATCAACATCCATTTCATCCCCATAAATTTGATGCAATGAATTCGACATTTGTTTTTTCTCCATTGCAATTATAACCACTACATTTTCCAACTCATTGAATACATGATGAATACGTTCCAACACTTTAATCGCATACGAGGGCAAGCATCTATCTAATTCATCAACCATGATAACTACTGTTTGTTCTTCTGATATCTTCTTAATTTGCTCTTGTACTTCTTTAAATATATTCTGGAAGCCAAAATATTTATCATATATTTTTCCATCATCTTCAGATGTTCCAACAACACCATCCAAATCTACTCCCGTCTTTGATTTGATTGCTTCGACAGCAATCTTTGTTATTGTATTTTTAACAATGGCTAACATTTCTTTCTTAGTCTCATTTGATAATAAACTCACATACTGTTCAATCTGATCTTTTAATACAGAAATAATAGCAACTATAGGTTCTTCATAGTAATCGTACCGCCAACAATCATATCGAACAACAAAAAAACGATCCGTGTTTGTTGTTTCCGATTGTTCCACTTGAATACATTCTTGAATCTTTTCTAGTACAAAACTCTTACCACTTCCCCATTCTCCTTCAATAGCAAAACAACAATTTTTACGTTTTTCTGAAAGGATCTTAGTCAAATCAACTATCTGTTTGACAAATGATTCTCTATTTAAAACATCCTCTTTTGACTGCACTTTCACATCCTCTTTCCTACTTTATTTTAGCCAAAACATCCTGAAAAATTGCATAATTCTTCTTCACCCCATCGTCCAGATCAATCGAAATCATCTGGTCAGCAAGGTGATGAATTTTTTCTTCGTAGGTTCTGATTTCGGTATCCTGTGCCTGTAAGGTAGCCAGCTTTTTGTTCAGCTTCACACGCTCACCAGTGGAAGCATTGGCAATCCGCTGTTCCAGATCAGCAATGGCAGTACGATAACGTGCCTGCTGTTCATGCACATAGTCGGTACGGATACGAGCAATGGTGTCCGGCTGATAGCGGTGCATATAAATCAGAGCCTTAAAGCCATTCTTTTTACCGCTGTCAAACAGCCAGTAAATCGGGCGTTTCTGATAAATCTTGCAATGGTCAGAATAGAAGTCACTCAGGAAATAATTCCGAATTACATCTTTGGGCTGACCTTTGCCACCCAGAGCATCCGCAATGAATTTCAGATTTTCGTCCAGAGTTTCTGCACCATAAACAGTTTTCACGAACTCCACAAGCAGACCGACAATATCATCATCAAAGTATTCATCATCGCAAATCGGGATGATGTTATCCTTATCAGCAGCAAAGGAAGAATACTTGCTGGAATCCCATTCACCGCCTGCATAGGCAAGCCCATCCACATCCAGAGAATAGCGACCAAACATACAGCCAACCGCATAGGAAATGAAAGAGCGAATATCTCTGCCAAGATCAGCCTTGCGGACAGTAACGTCCTTATCCTCGACCTCCGGTGTCAGCTCATCCTGTAAACCGTAAATGTCGATGAAGATGTGGTTCAGTTCCTTCTCATTGGCCTTCAGCTGGTTAAAGCGGTCATTGCATTCTGTCTGCCACTGGGTAAAGGCTTCGGCAATGGTAGGAACGTTGCGAAGCAGTGGGTGGTGCTGGAAGTCCCATGAGGTTTCAAAGGAATCCCAATCGTATTGAGCAAGTTGAATGCTATCTATTACTAATGGAGCGACGACTTCATATTTTGACTCATTTAGGCAAACAGGGATTTTTTTAATATATCCGCAATTAAAATCGAGAGTTGGAGATATTATTGCCAACACAGAATCAGTGAATTTAGAATTCATCAATCCGCAAATATAGTAATAGGATTTGTCATCAACAAAAACAGCTTGACCTTTATCTGCAAATATAAACCCATTACCATACGCACGAACTGCATATTTTTTCGCTATCGCAGACCATGTAAGCCCTTTTCTAAAGTAATATGGAATATTCTTAACGGTTCGAGAATAGCTGACATACTTTGATGCGACATAAGTTTTTATTTCAGCTCCATCGTTATGCCAATTTACAATGTACTCGTTGTTGCCATACCATTTTCTTGGTTCTCCACCCTTATTATACGGATACCATTTTTGAGGCAAAGATTTGCTCTCGTCTGTAGAACTACATTGAAAGGCAATGTTGTTGAAACAAACCTCATGCCAAAAGCGCATAAAACGATCATTGTCGCAAGTAGTTAGCCCCTGTCGTGGTTCTGCAATATCTCCGAGGGGAGTATATCTTGTAAAGCAATTAAAGAGTCTCTGACTCACCCAATAGGAGACTGCCGCACCTGGTATATATGAAAAATCGCTTTGCCAAGAAAAATACTGAACAGTTGCGTTTCTTTCTATTACTGCGTTTTCTTTTGACATAGGCTCTTCAATATCATTAAGTTTATAGTATGTTCCGTAATATTCACTAATAAACTGCTTTGTCAATGAAAAAGCTACTGTTCCAAATCCAGCGTCAAACGCACCGTTACCCAAATGCAACATATTATTTATGGTTGT
>CAUCWU010000383.1 GCA_958446555.1 uncultured Lachnospiraceae bacterium
GCCTCAAATGTTGTCTGCAAATACTGTCCAGCATCCTGTCCCAATCCTGCATAGATCTCATTGCACATACGCGCAACACGGTCGGGTGTTCCTAACAGTCCCTCTCTGTTTGGATCCTCTCCAATTCCCTCTAAAAACAGGCGAACTGCCTGCTCGATCTTTGTTTTATCCATAATTCCTCTTCTCTAGTCTTCCTACAATCTATTATTTTGCTCCATCCACGCTCTTGCCCTTGCAAGAATCGTGAGTGTACCACAAACAACAATCGGATTTTTCTGTAAAATGGCAGCTTCCATCGCCTGCTCAATGGTATCTTCACCCTCAAATGCGGTTACCTTTAAATCAGGGAAACGCTTTTTAATTGCATTTTTTAGATCAATGCTCTTCATTGCTCTTGGTGATGGGGGCGTTACGGTAAGAACCTCTGATGCTCGTCCAAACAGAATGCCAATTTCTTTTTCATAATCTTTGTCGGCAAGTACACCGCAGACATAGCAGACTGGCATTGCACCATAGAAGCGATTGACAGATTCGCGAAGACGCTTGATTCCATCCGGATTATGTGCACCGTCAAGAATGATATCCGGCGAACCTATATGCATCTCAAATCGGCCGCCCCAACTGGTCTTTTCTATCCCGTCATAAATCGCTTTTGTTGTAATTGGATAGTTCTTCTGAAGAACCTCTGCCGCCTGCACAGCAAGAGCTGCATTCTCTGGCTGGTAAGTGCCAAGCATCTTTAAATGGAGATTTTCATAGTTTTTAAAAAATACAATACTTTCTCTCTTATCAGAGAATACTTGGCGAATCTCATCGCGACGGACCTCAAAAAGTGGCACATCTACCCTTTTGGCAGCTTCTCGAATTGGCTCCATCGCAGCTTCCTCTTGCTCGATACAAACAACTGGTGCTCCTGGCTTTATAATGCCCGCTTTGTGCGCTGCTATTTCACTGATTTTATTTCCAAGAATGCGACAGTGATCCATACTGATTGAAGTCAAAATACTGCATACGGTAGTCGTTACAATATTCGTCGCATCCATATCACCGCCAAGACCTGCCTCCACTATTGCAAGCTCACAGCCCTTCTTGGCAAAATACCAGAAAGCAAGTGCTGTCTCCTGCTCAAATGCAGTTGGCGTCTCACCCTGTAGGCAAGCTGCCGCCTGTGAAATCTCTGTCATGCCAAGTGCATAGTCTTCTTCGCTGATACAGCTGCCACACGCATAGTATTGCTCAGTGCTAGAAAACACTGCCGGAGAGGTGTAACGGCCTACTTTAATTCCTGCCTCAGATAAAATCGAGGTTAGGTAAGCAGCAGTTGAACCCTTTCCATTTGTGCCTGCGATCTGAATAAATTTCACTTGATCCTGAGGATTGTGAAGCTTTGCCATCAGATGGCGCATTGTGTCCAATCCCAAAACGATTCCCTTTTGACTTCGCACGTTTTCTAGGTAATTTTGTGCTTCCAAAAAGTCCATACTGTCCCCCTTCTAAGGTCTTTGTACGATCAATTTCAAACTCTTGACCATGCTACTATAATAATATAAAAACTGATTTTAGTAAAGGCTTTCACGGGAATCTGTGATAGATTAAAAGAAGCCACAGGGATCATCCCCGTGGCTTCTTGTGCCCCATGTTTTACACTAGCCCCAGCGCCTGTTTTGCTAGCTGATCGGCATAATCATTGTATTTGTCACCGGAGTGACCTGTTACTTTCTGGAAGCGAATAGAAACCTTCGTCTTTGCTTCGTCATAGTACGCTTTATAGGCAATCGTTCCTTCTTTGTTTGCCTTCCAAAGCCCAAGCGGCCACTTTGCGATTCCCTCATAATCATGATATATGACAAGTCGCTTTTTATTGTTTGCAATCGCATATTCCATCGCTGCTCTTGCGCCCATGATCTCGCCTGCCACATTTCGCATACTGACAAGAGCTGGATCAGAAAATTTCTTATAAAAGGTCTTTTCCTCTCCATTTTCCAAAATGACCATTCCATAGGAAAATTGTTTGGTGGACTGGTCGAAGCTTCCATCCACATAGGCGATCAGTTCTGGTTCACCATCCACTTTAGAAAGTGATTCTAACGACGATTTTTTTTCATCTTCAAATGGAAGTTGATTTTCGTCCTCCATTCCAAGCTGCATAAACGCCTTTGCATCTTCTAAGGTTAAGAAGCTTTTATATTCTGCACACGGAAATCCGTGCACCTGTGACTTGCATTCATCCCATGTCGTAAAAATTCCTGTCTTTCGTCCTTTTCGAACGGCATAAAATTTTTTTGGCATATTTTTTCCTTTCTTGTTTGCTGGGCTTATTCCACACTCTTTAATGATTCAATCATATCAATCTTCTTTAACTGGAAGTACATTACCGCATTGACTGCCATTGAGAAAATAAATGCGAGTACCATACTGTAAATACAGCTTGGCACGGAGACATCATGGCCAAACATAACCTGATTGACCTGCACCGTCTGAATGATAAAGCCATGAAGTGCTTTTCCAATAAAGATTCCGGCAAACGCACCCAATATTGTCAACCAAATATTTTCTCGGTAGACATACATTGCCACCTCTGAGTCATAGAAGCCCAATAACTTAATCGTTGCAAGTTCTCGTCTTCTCTCACTGATATTGATATTGTTTAGATTATAGATGACAACAAATGCAAGAAGGCTTGCTGAAATTACAAGCACAATGACTACGACATATAAGCTCTTTAGCATGTTGTCGATCATCTCTCTAGTGCTGCTGACATAGGTGACAGTCAAAATTTCATCGTGATCCATCAAATTCTTTCCAAGCGCATCTTCATTGGCCACGCCATCTTTATTTAATTTCAGCCAATACATGTTGTACTCTGGTGCCTCACCGAATGCCTTTTCATAGTAACCTTCTGTCATATAGACGTAATGCATCAGATAGTTTTCCATGATATGGGAAACCACTACGCGAACTGGCGCATTGTCACCACTTGTGATTGACACATAATCACCCTCACCTACACCAAGCGCCTCTGCCATCTGCTCAGAAAGAATCACGCCATCATCGGTAAGCTCATATTTTTCCTTCGTGGTACGACTCTGGAATACCTGCATCGACTCCAGTGCGCTTGCATCCTTGCAGACAACTGTGCAGATGCAAGGATCTCCTTTACGCTTCCTACATATGCCGGAATTT
>CAUCWU010000384.1 GCA_958446555.1 uncultured Lachnospiraceae bacterium
ATATGGCAATCCAACTATCTCTTTACTACCTTATCTTTTACTCGTCATTTTTATTATCATCCTTGTATTTTTTATATTTAACAAACATATTTATTACCCAAAATCTCTTTGGAAAATAAAAATGGTCATGCGAATTTTTATTTTGGTTGATAATGCGGTTGTTTGCTCTTTCCCCCAGCAGGATGCACTACAATTGGATCCTTGGTTTTATTTGCTCGTTCTGCGGCTTCTTTCGCAGCTTTTCTCGTTTTAAATCTTTTTCTTTTGGTAATAGGACGACTTCTTTCTTTTTCTTTTCCTGATTTTTTACCGCTAATATTGTCTTAGTTATTCCAACAGTTGCTGCTGTTGCCACACATATCGTTCCCACTGTTACCACAGCTGCTACTGCCTCCACTGCCGCAAAAACAGAATTTAGTTTAGGCCACTTGCCAACAACATCTTCATAAATAACCGGATTATTGAAGCAATACTGATACAGATTCTTTCCCTGTACAGAATCCATCTGATAGGTCAGTGTTTCAAAGTCATCCGCATTCACAAACCTTCCAACTTCTGGATCGTAATAGCGGCTTCCCAGACAATACAGTCCTGTCTCTGGATCGTAGACATATTTTCGGTAGCGAAATGGGTTCAGCGTTGCAAGGTACACGCCACTTGTATCCTGTGTGGACGTTACCTTACCCCAGCTGTTGTACTGGTATCTTACCACTACCTGATTGCTGCTGTCAACCAGACTGGTGACATCTCCGAGGCCATTATACAGATAGAAGTAATCCGTCTTTCCATTTACTCGCAGCATGAATGGCTTTCCCTGCGTATCATCACACTGCGTCAAAACTGACTTCCAGTTTTTCTGGAGTTATGATATAATCTTTAATTGACTGGATGATATTTTTGCAGATGTAAATTCGGTTCTTAGAGAATCATACGAAAGTGTAATTAAAGTTCGTAGTGAGGGTGAACAATTATCTTAACAAATACATTTTAGGATGTTTTTGTCAAGTATTTTTCAATAAGTTATATGTGGCTATGATACTTTTTCAACAATTCATCCTTAAGTTTACCACAATAACGTTGGACGAGATTGTTCAGGTATTAAAAATAGTGTAGCGCTTGACACTACCACCAAAACACAGGAGGATTTTATCATGAAACCTTTTTTAGGAATTGATTTAACCACAAATTCAAAAAATGAACAAACAATCGGCAATGAATTTCTTATAAAAAAAACACCTGCTGAATTAACACTAAAAATCCAAATGCAAGCAAATAAGATGGACACTACAATGCATAAATCACATATTTCTTCTGTGCTTCAGTTCTTTCAATACGGCTCTATCGCCTTCTTTTTTATAACCATTTCTGCTACATTGAGGTCAGAGCTCTCTTTCGCAGAAAAATATCATAATGCCCCTTGGCTTTATTGGAGCGCTACTATTTGTGGAATTATTGGATTTACACTTAGCATTTTAGGTAAGCGAAAGCGTAATCAATCTCTACCGTCAAGCGAGCGATTACTTATAGAATTTAGGAATAATATAAATGATATCTACAAATTTCTTTCTATTCCTGACTATGCAGAAGAGATTGATATTCTTTCTTTTACTTATACCACGAAGAACGGTAAAGTAAAACTGGTAAAAAACACATTACCAGTTTACCAATTTTCTAATTGCATTTTTAAGATTTATTCTGATACTAATAATCTATATTTAACATGTCTAAAAGGGACATATGCCTTTCCTTTATCTTCACTCACAGCAATTCAAATTATAAAAAAAAGAATTCGCATTATGGAATGGCATAAAGAAATTCCTTACAACAAAGGGGTTTATAAGCAATTTCACTTATCATCTGATTATTATGGTTGCATTCACTGTAACAGCTATTATATTTTAGAATTAGCGCATTGCGGAATTTCCTACGGAATTTATATTCCCTGCTATGACATTTCCATTCTTGAAAAATTTACAGGATTAAAAGCGCAATAGACATACCATTGGTGACAAGTACGATGGCTGAATTAGTGTCCCTGGTGGCTCAAGTTCGTGAACTTTTGTTCTTTTTTTCAACTCTACTGCATTCTAATAAAGACAAAAAAGCCTGAAAGCTCTTTTCTTGAACTTTCAGACTTTTTTCAGTGGACACATATTGAGCCAGTAGGGACACATTTTGAGCCACCGTCCCTGTCCCCGTGGCTCACTTGACCGCATCTGCCATCTCTTTCACGTAATTGTAAACCGGCTCTGCAGCGTTCTCTCCATATTTTTCGATAATCTTTACGATTGCGCTTCCGACAATGACTCCATCTGCCATTCCTGCGTATTTTTTTGCCTGCTCTGGTGTATTGATGCCAAATCCTATTGCTGCTGGAACGGATGTATTTTCTTTTACTACACGGACAATGCTTTCAAGATCTGTTGTGATCTTGCTTCTCATCCCTGTTACTCCCATTGAAGAAACGATATAAATATAGCCTGTTGCTGACTTTGCAATCTTTGCGATACGTTCCTTGCTTGTTGGTGCTATTAAAGAAATCACATCAACACCGCGTTTGGCTGCAATGTCTGCAACCTCGCCTTTTTCCTCGAGCGGCATATCAGGCACTATAATTCCTGATATTCCTGCTGATGCGCAGCGTGCAAAGAAGCGATCATAGCCGTATTTAAATACTGGATTTAAATATGTGAGAAAAACAAGCGGAACAGACACTTTCTTGCTGACGCGCTCTACCATCTCAAATACCTGATCTGTTGTGCAGCCATTTGGATTAGACAGTGCACGAATATTGGCTGCTTGAATCACTGGTCCTTCCGCAATCGGATCTGAGAACGGGATTCCAATCTCAATTAAGGCAGCTCCTGCCTCTTCCATCTTAATAATAAATTCTTCTGTACATTCAAGTGACGGATCACCTGCTGTCAAAAATCCAATAAATGCTTTCTTATTCTGAAATGCCTCTTCTATTTTTGTCATTTTCATTTTCCTCTCAGTCGTTTGACATACTCCCACGGTTAAAACCGTGGGATTCTTTAGATTCTTGTAGCATCATCCAACCCTATAGACTGAAATATAGCCACAGTATTCAGGATTTATGCTGATTGGATTTCATACGTCGTGTATTACTTTCTCAGCAAAAGACCTATGCCGAAGCCTTATGTATGTTCTTAAAATCCAA
>CAUCWU010000385.1 GCA_958446555.1 uncultured Lachnospiraceae bacterium
TTGATCACTCGATAAACAGCATCATAATTGATTTCGTTCTTCATGCTTTCCAGATCAAATTCAAACTTGGAATCCATTTCTCGATTTTGGATTCCAAGTTCCTCCAAGAGTGCCGTAACTTTTTTAATCCTGCTTTCATTCGTCAAATAGACCTTAAACTGCCGACGGTTCAAAATGGAAAAAACTGCCCCATGAAAAGTTCCGGTAAAAACAAATTCTGCATTGCGGAACATTTCCACCCACTCAAACGGCATAAGGTTCACTGTGATTTCCGAATACCTTTTATCGCATTCCCCTGCACCATAAACTGCCAGACCATGCTCTTTTGCATAAGAAAAAATCTGATTCAATATATTATGCGGCAGGTTTTCACAATAATAAAAAAGGATATATGGCTTTTTCTTCGCTGCCAATTCGGCACGAGGAAATTCCGCTAGAAATGTTGGGTCAAGCACTCTCTCCGGAGCCGTTCCCGTTATATTGCACACGAGCTGCTCTGTCAGATCATCTCGTGCCGATATTTTCTTAAACTTCTTGATTCCGCGAATCACATACTCCGGGACGCATTCATCTGCTGCCGTCTTTCCCACACTTGGCGCATAGGCAATCAAATTTTTGCAAGTGAGTCCTTCGCCAAATTTGAGCGCAGCATTTCCTTTTGTGTCCTTATAATTCCAGACCTCATCACTACCAACAATAATGCAATCAAAGTCCAATGCATTGATCTGTTTTGCATTAAAGCACCGCTTGGAAAGAATCATTTCCTGATTTCTAGCTTTTGCGAATGTCCGTGGAAGCTTGATTTTCTCCATCCAATCTTTAAAAGACTCTCTGTTTTTATAAAACCGGAACCATCCACCTGCATTGATGATAAAATGCTTCAGATTAACATAATCTATGATCTGCACTTCATCGTTCGGAAATAATTCTGCGATTGCTTCCCGTAATGCCCACGCCTGTAGAAATGCTCCGTAATTATTGATGTATTGATGTGTTAAAATTCCTATTTTCATTCCACTTCTCCAGCCAGCTGTAAATATCGCTCCTGCAATTTCTTTGCCTCAATTTCAATATTGTAGTGATGTTCCGTTATCAACTTTGTGTTATCATTGCGTACATTCTGCTGTAAGGCATTACATATTTCAGTTGCCCAAGTCGAGATTTCTTCTGTAAGCGGGATGAATTTTGCACGATCTGACAAACCAATCTCGCGTGTTACAGCGGAAGAAAAAATGCATGGCAGGTCTGCCGCCTGAGCCTCAACGCCAACAACAGGGAGTCCTTCCCATACCGATGGCAGTACAAAGCAGTCAAATGCCTGATACCATTCGTTCGCATTACCTACATTTCCGACAAACGTCACTCGATCTTTTATTCCAAGATTGCTTGCTTTCTCTTTCATGGCATCCATCAGCTCACCGTCACCCAGCAGCACAAGATGTGCTAACGAATCCCTTTTTGAAACCTCAGCAAAAACATCCAGTAAGAATGTGTGATTCTTCTGAGACATAAAGCGTCCGACATGACCAACGATATGTTTGTTTTCCAAATGATTGTCATGTCGGATTCTATTTCTTATCGTTGAGTCGAAAACGAACCGATTCACCTCGATTGCATTGGGAATCAATTCATAATCGTTTCTTTCTACAACTTTTTCTCCGAAATAGCATCTGGCTGCTTCGATTCCACAAGAAAAATGTTGGTTCATATTGGACGGCAACAACGCTTTGCAAACAAGTTTGATTGGTAGCTTCCAGTCTCTCGTAATGCTTGCGCCATGTGCATGAAAAATACGCACCGGAATGTGATTGACTTTTGCAGCATGAAGTGCGTATACTCCAAGAGCTCCGTTGTGCGCTTCTACAATTTTGTATTCCGGATTCTCCTCAAAAATCTTCTTCATACATTTCAGATACGAAGGATACTTTGCAGGATTTAAGCCAGGTGTGTGATAGATGTTACCGCCCATTTCCTTTATTTCGGCATCATATGCACCGGGCTTTTTCTTATTGCATAAAAAGTCAAATTGTATTTTCGATCTGTCAATATGGCGATAATAATTCATCAGCATTGTTTCGATGCCGGCACGATCCATATTGCTGACAGAATGAAGGATTCTTATCATTTTTCTTCTCCTATAGATTCTTTGCTTGCAATACAGATTTCCGCATTGCCACTATTTCTGGTTATTGTTCCCGCCCTGCGTTCGTATGATAAAGTCATAGTCGTTTCCGAGTCTTAATGATTACCGAGGTGCTATATCATAATGCAGGGTGTGATACTTAAAAAGGCTGATGATAACATCATCTGCTCTATACAAATTCAGGTAGTGATACTGAAAAGAGGTGTCATGCAGTTTGGAAAGTATATGTTTTAGCGTATCATCGCTATTTTTAAGGCATTTTCGCTATGTACATCTCACTACCTGCGTTCTGTTAGAGGAGATTATTTATTATTAATACTCTCATCGGCTCTTCTCCCCATACAATGCAAGTGTCTTATCCACCACTTCATCCCAGTTGTATTTTGCACAGATAAAGTCGGCTGCTTGATTCTTCATTTTCATAACCATTTCAGGATGGTCACAGGCATCTTGCAATTTTTCTCGCAAGTCCTCTACATCCGACTTTTTGAAAATCAATGCCTTATCTTCCACAACCTCTGCGCACTCCGGAATATCCGAAACCAAACAGCAGTTGCCGTAGCTCATTGCTTCCAGTAGACTTAGCGGCATTCCTTCCAAATCAGACGGCAGCGTGTAGATGTAAGCGTTGCTGTATAGTTCATCCAGCATTGCTCCCTGCACAAATCCAGTAAAGAGAATCCGATCGTCACCCTTCGCCAGTTCTTTCAATTCCTCCATAAAGGAATCCGTATCACTAGAGCCGCCTGCGATAACCAGCTTTTTATCCGTCTTGACATTCTTGAAGGCCTCAACCAGATATCGAATCCCCTTTTCCGGCACCAGACGACCGAGGAACAATATATAGGAATCTTTTTCCAGTCCAAAATGATCTGTGATCAGCTTTGCTTCCCGAATCTGCGGTCTATTCACACCATTGGGGATAAAGTGAGTTTCTCTATCATAGGTTTCCTTGAAATAGTCCTGCACGCCTTTGCTCAGAACAATGACCTCGTC
>CAUCWU010000386.1 GCA_958446555.1 uncultured Lachnospiraceae bacterium
AAATCGCAATCACAGTAACGATTGCACATAACAATGCTGTCACCACCAAAAAGCAATTGTAATCACCGTTTTGTGTCTGATGGCGTGTGGATGCCTTCATACGTCCATAGTTGATTCCTGAGCCGACAGCCGAGGCCATCAGTCCCATGATTGCCGTAAAAAACAGCATTTTTCCGCTTCCGTCAGCTCCCATTTTGCTTCTCAAAAACGGATATACCCCAAAAGAAAGCGTCATATTTAGGATCATCAGTCCGGCAAGACTGTAAACCATATCCCCCGCAAACCGGCGCAAACTCGATTTTTCCTTTGACTGCTTTTTTGTCATGCGTGTACTTCTCCCTTTTCTTTCGCAGATGCGCTCTTTGTCACTTCTTTTTTCTGTGTCTTTCCCTTATAGGACAGGGTGACAAATTTCGGATCGCAGTGCATCAGTTCTCTCTCTCCAGCCGGTGTCGGTGTCATATAGTCACCGTACAGCATCGTGAGTGCCTCATCATAGCCGCATGGACCTGGAAACTTCTCTCCGTCCACTTCCAAATCGACTGCCTTTGCAAACCACTCTGCCTTATAAATCTTTCCCAAATCTGGGAATAAACAGTTGCTATAATAGCAGCGCTTATACTTTTTGTTCTGTCCTCTCTCCATCTTGCTGATCTTATCATACCAATGAACCAGTGTCTTCACCGGGAAGATTCGACCAATCACAGAGAGAATCGCAACGACTGCCTTTGATGCGCCCTTGTATTCGGACAAATCTAATTTGTAGCGTCGTCCCATACACATGCCATAGACCAAAATCAACAGTGCATGGCAAAACTTATGCTTGAGCATGTTGTCAGAGACATCATCGACGATGAAAATATCGGTGCGCATATGATTGTGAATGCCATTTCCATAATACTTTTGCTCGGCATTGTTCTCACGCATTGTCGAGTCCAGCATAACAACGCGCGGTACAAAATCATAAAATGCACCGTTTAGCTCGTCCGGCTCCACATAGGCAAAGCCATCGCTAAGCTCGGTTCTTGCAACCTTTCGAAACACCTCGAAATCTTTTCTTGTCATCGCAATGTCCGCATCGTCATCCCACGGGATATCAGATTTTTCGCGAACGGCACCAATCAGATTTCCGCTGTCCAAAAAATAATTTAAATGATACTTTTCACAGACACGCCCAACCTCACGAAAGATGATATGGTTTCCCTCGTGGATCAGCTTTAACGCATCCTGTGTTGTCTTGTCAAATTCCACTCTTATTTCCTTTCACTTTCTTCAGCTTCATTTTCTTCCACAAAGTTTAGTCGCTCATCCTCTACTACAAGCGGACGCTTCTTTACACGGTCATTGATGCTCATGATATATTCGCCAATCAAACCGATAAAGAATAACTGCAAGGAACCAAGCAGACAAGTGACAATCAAAAGTGGTGCCATACCTGCCGGGAAATTGTCCCAAAACATCAGCTTTAAAATCAGATAGACAATCGCAATCACAAGGCTGATGCAGCCAACTGTCATACCAATAAAAGTTGCAAATCTCAAACCCACCTTTGTATAGGAAGTGATGCTAAGCATTGCCGCATCGTACAGACGATAGAAATTGTTGCTCGTCTTTCCTGCTCGTCTCTTTGGCTGCTCGTAAGGAATTTCCTTTCTCTTAAAGCCAAGCTCTGCGACGATTCCTCTTAAGAATGGAGTTGGATCGTCAAGCTCTCTCATGACATTGATAAATTTCTTATCGTACAGACCAAAGCCCGTAAACTGCTCAATCTGCTCGACATCAGAAAGCTTTTTGATCAATTTATAGTAACAGCCGCGAAGCCAGTACATAATCTTATTTTCCTGGCTGGACTTTTTGATTCCAATTACAATTTTATACCCGTTCTCCCACTCTTTCACATACTTTGGGATCATCTCAACTGGGTCCTGAAAATCGGCAGCCATAAGAACCGTTGCATCTCCAGTTGTCTGAAGCATCGCATAGTACGGTGAATTGAACTGTCCGAAATTTTTCGCATTAAAAATCCCCTTAATTCCCTTATCCTCTGCACAAAGCTTTCGGATAATTTCTCTTGTCCTGTCTTTTGAATCGTTGTCGATAAAAAGGATCTCATAGCGGTAGGCTGGAAGATCCTTTTTGAATGTCTCGCGAAGGGCATCAGCCATCGCTTGAACATTCTCCTCCTCATTATAACAGGGCACTACAATACTGATTGTTTTCATAAAATGTGCCTTAACTTTCTTTATTCTTCTATCGTAACCATAACCTTGATTAGGTCGGCCGGCTTGTCGCGCATCAGGTACAGAGCTGTCTCGACCTGATCGAGTCCGTGAAGATGATGGGTTACGAGTTTTTCTGGGTGGATTCTGCCGTACTGAACCATGGAAAGCATGCGCTCGATACGGACGCGACCACCCTCTGCTAGCTCAGTTTTGATTGTCTTTCCGGCCATGCCACGTCCACCAGAGAATTTTGGAAATGGTAGATTTCCAGTTCCTCCAAAGTAATTGACATTGGAGACGGTTCCGATGCCATAGCGAACCATATCGATTGCCTGAGCAAATACCTCGTCGTTTCCACCGCAGATGATCACGCTGTCTGCGCCGACTCCATCTGTTCTCTCTAATACTTGCTTTACAATGTCGCCATCTTTGTAGCTTAATACCTCGGTTGCGCCAAATTCATAGGCTGTCTTGACGCAAAGTGGTCTGCTTCCGACAGCAAGGATTCTCGCTGCTCCTAAGTGGGCTGCTCCTGCAACTGCCATCAGTCCGATCGGACCAATTCCCATAACGACAACTGTATCGCCAAATTTAATATTGGCATTCTGGGCCCCGGTAAAACCAGTTGTCACGACATCGACACACATCAGTGCCTGCTCTAGGCTGACACCCTCTGGGATTTTGGCGAGTGTCGTGTCTGCATCTGGGATTAAAAAGCGCTCTGAAAATACACCTGGCTGGCTTCTTCCGAGCTGATGGCCCGAAAACGGTGCCGATGCATGCTTAAAATTGTGCTCCTGAATGCTTTTTGCTCGCCAATCTGGTGTGATCGCTGGAACTGCAACAAGCTCACCCGGAACAAAATCGTTTACATACTCGC
>CAUCWU010000387.1 GCA_958446555.1 uncultured Lachnospiraceae bacterium
TTGGTCTTGATAACCGCTCCCATTTTTTGGATACGCCATCCATTCGAATTGAGGTTTGTAGAGAAGATCCCTGGCTATATCTTCGCGTTATTGACAATGGATCTGGAATTGATGTAGAACGAGCCAATCAAATTTTGCACACCGGTACCGATGGTCAAAAACATGTCGGACTTAACAATGTCTACCAGCGACTTTTATTCTACTATGGAGAACTGGCTGAAATCACCTTTTCTTCCATTCCCTACTAGGAAAATATTGTGCAGATCCGGATTCCATTTATTTTTCCGAGCACTGCATTTAAGGAGGAACACGATTGAATACCAAAAACAAAGTAACAGAAAACACCAATACACAAAGCACTGACTCTTCCAAGAAGAAAAAAAGCTTCCAATCTGAATTGGAAAAATTAAAGAAAATGAGCATAAATGACCGAATTTGGTATATCTGGGAATATTATAAAATTCCAATTTTTGCAGTTCTTCTTGCCATTTTTCTTCTGTATGAAGTTGGTGCCTGCATCTACCGGAATCTCCAAGATACCATGCTCTACTGTGTAACAGTAAACGAAACCAGTCTTCTCTCTTCTGATTTTAACACTGTCCAAAAAGAATTTGAGGCTAGAAACGGCATTGACCAAACTTGGCGAAAAGATACCGTCTTTGACTGCTCCTTATCCGTCGATGACAGCAATGAGGGTGTCTATGATCAATACTACAATACGGCATCCAATATCAAACTAATGTCGTTTCTTTCAACTAATACTGTCGATGTGATGATCACAGTTCCTCAGATGTTTTCTTATTACACGGCACAAAATACCTATCTAGATCTGTCAGAATTTTTGCCGGACGAGCTGTATCAAAGGCTAGACCAAGAAAATCGCCTGTTAACAGCAGTTGACAGTGATGGAAACACTGTCTGCACAGGAATTTCACTTGATGACAGCTATCTGTCTAGCCAACTTGAGCTATCTGATTCCTCTGCCCTATGTGTCTGCACCGATAAGAATCATCCTGATATCACAATTGACTTTATTGAGTACGCGATCTGGGGAAATTAAACATTTATTATAGAACTGTTGTATTTTTACTGAAAAGTGTCCTAGCATTTGTCAGTTTTTATGATATACTGGGTATAAGGGATTTTTTATCCAAAATATTTTACGGAGGGTTTTATTATGTTTGTACACAATGATTCAGTGACACCAACTCCATGTGAGCCTGGTGTATCCCGCAAGGTCATGGCCTACAACGATAAGGTTATGATGTGTGAAATTACATTCCAAAAGGGAGCAAAGGGAAATTTCCACACCCATCCTCATGTTCAGACTACCTATATCGTAAAGGGAAGCTTTGCCTTTACAATTGACGGTGAAACACAGGTTGTCAATGCAGGCGACAGCATCTTAATGCCGTCAAACAGCCTTCACGGATGTGAATGTCTTGAGGACGGTATTCTGTGTGATGTCTTCGTTCCAATGCGTGAGGATTTTATCAAGAAATAATCATTTAATGTAATGATTTACTATTTAAAATAATGATCGAAGCGAATCATTTACTATTTTTATAACAAATCATACAAAAAATAAAAGAAAGGATATGCCATGAAAGAATTTATTGAAACTGTTCTGGCCCCGAAGCTTCAGGGCGATGGCGGCTGGGTCGAATTTGTCTCCTATGAAGACGGAAAACTAACCCTGATCTTCCGCGGTGAATGTTCAAAATGTCTAATTTTAAATCGCTGTGTTGACTGGATTGCTCAGCAGATCAAAGAGCATAAAGGTGAAACTGTTACGATTAATGCGATTCGAAAGAAGCCATTTTTCTGGGACAACGTGTGATACCAGCGAAGCATCGGAGCAATTCGTAGGCATCATAATTAATTACATATAGTATAAGAAAGGACTTTACTATGGCTCATGTTAAAGTTGTTCGCCGCAGTATGAGACCGGAGGAATGGACCGACCTTCGTTTTGTATGGCTGCAGCGAGGCATTTATGAAGAAAAATTTGAAATCACAGACCTTGAAATCCGTGATGCTAGACAGATTTCTGAGGATCAGTATGAATATTATTCTGACGGCTATCGCCCATTAAAGAAGGACGATATGTATTTTACCCCGGACGGAACTGCTTTTATCCGCGGTCACGTTCATATTCCAGAGCATATGAAGGGCAAAAAGATTTATTTCTCCCTGCACACTGCTGCTGAGATGATCGTTAAGATCAACGGAAAGTATGTTGGCGGCGTTGACCCGAACCGTGAACGTATCCTGTTAAATCCGTATATTGACTCCGATGATCTCTCAATTGAAATTGAAGCTTACAACCGTTCAAAGCCGGATGATGAGAGAAACCCTGCATCCTTGGCACACCGCGGCTGCCGTCAGATCTTCGAGGGCGCTTATCTTGCAACCATCCGTGACAATGTTCAGTCTCTTGTCTATGACTACATTCTGTTTATGGATATCGCTCACAGCGAATATTTCAATGAGGATTACCGCAAGTTCTTGTTCCGCGAGCTGAGCAAGGCACTTGATTTCATTGATTTTGACACCTATGAAGGCGTTGATGAAGCTGCAAAATATGTGGAAGAGCACATCTACTCTAACACCGACTTTAAGGGAAGTGGAGATGTTGCATTGGTCGGACACTCCCATCTGGATATTGCCTACTACTGGCGCCGTATCCATGCTGTTCACAAAAATGCAAGAACCATCCTGATTCAGCTTCGTCTGATGGATCAGTATCCAGAATTTAAGTATACCCACACTCAGGCTTATACCTATGAGACTCTGGAAAAATACTATCCAGAGCTGTTTGCTGAGTTAAAGGAAAAGATTGCTTCTGGTCAGTTTGAGCCAGTTGGCGCTATGTATGTTGAGCCAGATTGCAATGTTCCATCTGCTGAGAGCTTGATTCGTCAGTGTCTCTATGGTCAGATGTACTTTCGCAAGGCATTTGGACGCACCATCGACAATGCATGGCTTCCTGACGTATTTGGAAACAGCTGGATTCTGCCGCAGATTTTAAAGAAGAGCGGTTGGGTTAAATTCTGAATTCAAACTGATCACCTCCTGACATTATTTATTATATTC
>CAUCWU010000388.1 GCA_958446555.1 uncultured Lachnospiraceae bacterium
CGGCATCAGTGCATTCATCAACTTTGTGTCGAACAGGTCACGGTATACAACACTATCCTGTGTCAGTCCACGGCTGCATGCATCTGCAAGCAGCACATTAAGGATTTCCTCAAGAGGTGCCTGTACCGGCTTTTCTGGTTCCTCATAGTCATCTAGCTGCATTGCCTCAAGCAGCTGATTGGTTGTATAAATACGCTCGCACTCTGGTGTCAATCCGGTATCGATTCCGTACTGAACAAGTGCTGCGATTGCTTCATATACTATCATCCCTATACCATGCCTTTCTAAAATATTACAGTTTATGAGCACCGTCTCCTACGGTTACTACATAGAAGTCTGCTGCATAGCCGATCTTCTCTTTGTATGTTTTTCCTACATTTTCGATAAAGGCATCAATCTTGTCATCCTCTACGATGCTTACGGTACATCCACCAAAGCCTGCTCCAGTCATACGAGATCCGATTACACCTGGCTGCTCCCATGCAGTCTCTGCAAGTGTATCAAGCTCGATTCCTGTTACCTCATAATCATCTCTTAAGGAAACATGAGACTCGTTCATCAGCTTTCCAAACAGGGCAATATCATTGTTCTTTAATGCCTCTACTGCACGGATGGTTCTCTGATTCTCATATACAGCATGCTTTGCTCTCTTGCGGTTGATTGGATCGGTGATATTGTCAGCAATTGCATCAAACTCTGCCTCTGTCAGCTCACCAAGACTGTTGATCGGCTTTACCTTCTGAAGCTCAGCAAGTGCAGTCTCGCACTGGCTTCTTCTCTCGTTGTACTTGGAATCAGCAAGTCCTCTCTTCTTATTGCTGCAAGCGATGACAATCTTTGCACCAGTCAATTCAAGCGGTGCATAGGTGTAGGACAGATCTGCCGTGTCTAAGAAAATTGCATGACCTGCTTTTCCCATTGCGATTGCAAACTGATCCATGATACCACAGTTTACACCGTTGAACTTGTTCTCGGAGAACTGACAAATCTTGCTGACCTCTACCATATCTACATCAAAGCCAAACTGATCATTTAAGATAACTGCGGTTGCAACCTCGATGGACGCAGAGGAAGAAAGACCGGAACCGTTCGGAATGTTTCCATAATACATAATATCAAGTCCGCTGTCAATCGTATATCCCTTCTGTGTATAGGCCCACATAACACCCTTCGGGTAATTGCACCAGTTATCTTCTGGAACGTTCTTAAAATCTTTTGCTTCTACTGCTAACATGCCAAATTTGGTAAAGTTTAAGGAATAGAAACGCATCTTGCCACAGTCATTCTTTCTTGCAAGTGCATAAGTACCGATGCTGAGTGCACATGGGAATACATGGCCACCGTTGTAATCGGTATGCTCACCAATTAAATTGACACGGCCTGGTGCGAAATAAAATTCTGGCTCTTTTCCCTCTCCAAAAATTTTTGCGAATTCTTCTCTCATTTTTTCCTGCATAATGGTAGTCTCCTTATCTGCTTATATCCGCTTCACTATCAGGGGTGACCCTGATGTTGCTATAAGCATACCACGAAATGGGGGAGATGTAAATAAAATAACTTTGCAAGTATTATAACTATCTTGAGATTTGAGGAATGCGACCCGGTAGGTTATGATATCCGGAAGGTTACAAAAAGTGTTGCCCGATAGATTACAAAAAATGCTTCCCGGTAGATTACGAGGGCTTCGAACGAGGGCTTTGTCGGCGACCCTTGTTCCCGCGGCGCCTTCTACATAATTTTAACGCAAGTTATTTTTGAAAGCCCGCTCCACACGGGAATCGCCTCGTAAAGCACAATCGTCTCAGCCCTTGCCACGATCCCAGATAGAATATAGCTGTCAATTAAATATCACTTTAATAGTGCACTATTTTTTCGGCACTTGCCAAGGTTTATATATTTCTATAATCAAGGAAGATTCGAAATGCAAAGAGAGATCCTACTTTTTGATATTTACCATGTTACTTGACAAGGGTATATCATTTTCTGCAGGATCTCTCTTTATTAATTTATAAGATAATGATTTAGTCTACTTTCTTTACATCGAAGGAGGATGCGACACACTCTCTTGCTTCTTCTAGTGTCTTGAAGCTGCCGTCTTTTAGCATCTGTACCATCAGGTTGCCGAGTGCGGTTCCCTCTACTGGACCAGCATATACATCTTTTCCTGTAAAGGTTTTGATCTTATGGTTTAAGAACATATCCTGGCAGCCACCGCCTACTACATGGATTCTGGTGAATTTACGTCCAGACATTTCCTCTAGCTCTGCTACGGTATCTTTGTAGCTCTGTGCTAAGGAATTGTAAATGACAACCATTACCTCTCCCATTGACTGCGGAATCTTCTGGCCGGTGCGCTCACAGTAATAGCGTACTGCATCGGTCATGCTCTTTGGTGCAAGGAAGCTGCTGTCGTTGCAATTTACAATTGACGGGAAACCATCTGCCTCTTTGGCCATTGCGATCAACTCTGGGAAGGTGTAGGTCTTCTCTGCTGTGTTCATCTCCTTACGGACATTCTGTAGCATCCACAGACCCATGATATTCTTTAAATAACGGAAACGATAGTCATAGCCACCCTCGTTGGTAAAGTTATACTTCATGCTCTTTAAACTACACTCTGCATATTTTCTCTCGATTCCCATTAAGGACCATGTACCGGAGCTTAAATAGATAAAGTCGTCATCGTTTGCCGGTACTGCAAGTACTGCTGAACCGGTATCATGTGTTGCCGGAAGGATAACTTCTGTCTGGCAGCCGCACTTTTCTGCGATCTCTGGCTTTAACATACCAACACTGGTCTTTGGCATATGAAGCTTTCCAAAAATCTTTGATGGGATTCCGATTCGATCAAGAAGCTCATAATCCCAATCTTTTGTTGTCGCACTTACCAGCTGTCCGGTTGTCGCATTGGTGTACTCATTCATCATAACACCGGTGAGCAGGTAATTGAAATACTCTGGAACCATCAGATAATGCTCTGCTTTTTCGATGTACTCTGGATGCTCGCTCTTGATTGCAAGAAGCTGATAGATGGAATTGTAGAGCTGCTTTTGAATTCCGGTACGCTCATACAAC
>CAUCWU010000389.1 GCA_958446555.1 uncultured Lachnospiraceae bacterium
TCAAACTAATTAAAAACAGCAGAAAACTGGCAGTCTCCGGCCGAATAATCGGCACGTCTCCTGCCAGCGCATCTTTTTGAATCTCTTCACAGAGAGCACTCCCTGGTAGTTCCAGGGAGCGAATATAATCGGTTGCCCGCTCAAAATCAAACATTAAATTACTCCACTTCCATGATGATCGGAAGGATCATCGGACTGCGCTTCATCTTCTTCCACAGATAGTTGCTCAAGCTGTCGCGAATCTCGTTTTTGATCTTCGACCAATCAGAAATCTTGTGATCCAGACAATCAAATACAGCATCCTCTACGACCTGCTGAGCCTCAATCATCAGATTCTCGGACTCACGGATATAGACAAAGCCTCTCGATACGATATCTGGACCTGCAAGCAAGTTGTTGGTGTAACGCTCAAGTGTCAAAACAACGATAATGATACCATCCTGGGACAGATTCTGACGATCACGAAGAACGATATTTCCGACATCGCCAACACCAAGTCCATCTACCAAAATACCGCCGTGTGTTACCTGTCCAGTGACAAGTGCACTCTCCTCGCTAAGCTCCAGCACATCGCCAGACTGGATCATGAAAATATTATCCTTTGGAATACCCAAAGACTCGGCAATCTCTGCCTGTGCCTTTCTGTGACGGAACTCTCCATGAACCGGAATCGAATACTTCGGACGAACGAGAGAGTACATGAGCTTAATCTCTTCCTGACAAGCATGACCAGATACATGAGTATCCTGATAAATAACCTCTGCGCCTAACATAGACAGCTCGTTGATAACCTTTGATACAGACTTCTCATTTCCTGGGATCGGGTTTGATGAAAATACAACCAAATCGCCTGGGCAGATGCTGACCTTTCTGTGGATCGCTGCTGCCATACGAGACAGGGCTGCCATTGACTCACCCTGACTTCCTGTTGTGATGATAACCGTCTTTTCCGGTGGATAATTTCGAAGCAGCTCAATGTCAATCAGTGTGCCATCCGGAATGTTGATATAGCCAAGCTCACTCGCCTTTCCGATGATGTTAACCATGCTTCGGCCCTCTACGACAACCTTACGGTCATACTTGTAAGCCGTGTTAATAATCTGCTGTACACGGTCTACATTGGATGCGAATGTCGCAACGATGATTCTCTGATTTCTGTGCTCAGAAAAAATCGTATCAAATGTGTGACCTACGGTTCTCTCCGATGCCGTAAAGCCCGGGCGAAGTGCATTGGTGCTATCGCAAAGAAGTGCCAAAACGCCCTTCTTTCCAAGCTCTGCAAAACGCTGTAAATCGGCCATATCGCCAAATACTGGTGTATAATCGATCTTAAAGTCTCCGGTATGAATGATCGTTCCTGCCGGTGATGTGATTGCAAGAGCTGCCGCGTCAACAATACTGTGATTGGTGCGGATAAACTCTACACGAAAATCTCCTGCTGTGATCGTCTGGCCGTACTTTACAACCTTTCTCTTTACGCTCTTTGTGATGCCATGCTCCTCAAGCTTTCCCTCAATGATGCCGAGCGTCAGCTTCGTTCCGTAAAGAGGAACATTGATCTCCTTAAAGAAAAATGGCAATGCACCGATGTGGTCCTCATGGCCGTGCGTGATAAATACACCCTTTACCTTCTGAATATTCTGCTTCAGATAGGTGATATCCGGAATGACCATATCGATACCGAGCATTTCATCCCCTGGGAATGACATACCGCAATCAACGACGATGATGCTATCTCCATATTCAAACACCGTCATATTCATTCCGATCTGCTCAAGACCTCCTAACGGTATGACCTTAACACTTGTTTCAACTGTACTCAAACCTTACCTCCTTCTCCCTGTTTATTTATGAAACAGCTCTTTCTTCTGTCGTAACTTCTCTGTCCAATGTTTCATCCGAGAATGATTCAAAGTCGTCCCTGCGCAAAGCGCCTGACAGTTCCTCTTATTCAATCACAATATCCTCATCGGAAAGGAGTTCCTCAAATACTTTCGAAACAGCGTCAAGCTCGGTCTCATCCTCAACCAGCTCATAAATAGCCTCCGGATCCTCATCGCGGGATGTATCCTTTAAAATCAGACATTCTGCATCCTCATCATCCGAATCTGCCACCAGCAGATAATCGCTTCCGCCAAGTCTTGTCTCCTCAATCACATAAAACTCTGCTTCGCTTCCATCCTCTGCTGTCAAAATGATCTTATCTTCCATTCGCCTTCTCCAGTCTTTTCTTTTTTTCCTAGTCTGCTGTGCTATTCATAACTTCCAGGTTTTCATTTTTATTATTTTCTGTGTCCGACTCGGTGCTCAAAGTCTTATTTTTTGGCTTTGTGTTTTCCATAAAGTCCTGCAAAATAAGCCCAGCTGCGACCTGATCGATCACGGTTTTTCTTTTCTCCTTCGGCATACCGCACTCCTGCAAAATTTCGTCGGCTGCAACTGTTGTCAGCCTCTCATCCTGCATAATAACCTCAAGCCCGGTTCTGCGCTCCAGCATTTCTTTAAACCTAAGGGCAAGCTCTGCTCGTTCTCCTTTAGAGCCGTCCATATTGACAGGAAGACCCAGAACGATTTTCTCGACTGAGTACTCCTTTACCAGCTCTTCGATGCGAGCAAGTGTGCGCCTTAGTTTGTTCTCCTCTTTTCTTGTAATGGTTTCTAACGGTTGGGCAGTGTAACCTAACGGGTCACTGACTGCCACTCCCACTGTCTTGGAACCATAGTCGAGTCCTAGTAATCTCACTTCGCTACCTTTTCCTTCTGTAAGTAATTACCATCAATCTTTACACTTCGTTTCCACGTAGTTTCTCATCAGTTCTTCAAGAATTTCGTCTCTCTCGACTTTCATGATGAGGCTTCTTGCATTGTTGTGGCTGGTAATATAGGTAGGATCACCGGACATAATATACCCGACAATCTGGTTGACTGGATTGTACCCCCTCTCCACCAGCGCCTGATATACCCTCAGAATTACTTCTGATACGGAAATTCGCTTTGTCTGATTGACATCGATAAATTGAGTATTTTTTAAATCTGCCATTGATTCACGCCCTTCCTACA
>CAUCWU010000390.1 GCA_958446555.1 uncultured Lachnospiraceae bacterium
AAATGCAGTTGTAGGCGAAGCGCTCTCAGAGGGCGGCAAGGGCGTTGCAACAATCGGTGCAGGTGTTTATATTGGAGACAATGCAAAGATTGGTCCAAACGCAATGGTCAGCGAGAATGTAAAGGGTGGTGAAGAACAATGGTAAAATCAAATGTAAATGCGCTGGGAATTATCTTCCCAAACAGTTATGATAATATGGTTCCGGAGCTCGTAACAGAGCGTCTGATGGCATCTATTCCCTTTGCAGGACGTTACCGCATGATCGACTTTGTTCTTTCAAGCATGGTAAGCAGCGGAATTGATAATATTTCTGTACTGGTTCGTAAGAATTATCATTCCTTAATGGATCATTTGGGATCAGGCCGTGAGTGGGATTTGAGCCGCAAGAATGGTGGTTTGAATATCATTCCTCCGTTTGCTGAGAAGACCGTAAAGATGTACAACGGACGTGTAGAGGCACTTGCAAGTATTCTTGGTCTTCTTCGTGATCAGAAGGAAGAGTATGTTGTAATGTCCGATGCGAATATCGCAGTAAACTTTGATTTCAGTGCAATGCTGCAGGCACATATTGAGAGCGGCGCAGATGTAACAGTTGCTTATAAGGAAGAAGAGCTTGCAGAGAGCTTAAAGCATTTAGATATCATGAAGGAAGATTTCTTCTATACACTGGCAATCGAGGATGGCAATGTAAAGAAGATTTATGTGAACTCAGAAGAGGATGGTCCGCAGAATCTGTCAATGAATATTTATATCTTAAAGAGAGAGCTTTTAATTGATCTGATTCACACGGCATTCGTTCGCGGTTATGTTTACTTTGAACGTGATATCTTAGCTCAGAGACTGGACAAGTTAAAGGTAAAGGCATATCGTTTCGATGGCTATCTGGCAAGAATCACCGATATGAAGAGCTATTTCGACGAGAATATGAAACTTCTTGATGACGAAAATTTGGATGCACTGTTTGCACCAAATCCGATCTACACGAAGATTCGTGACGATAACCCGACCCGCTATATCAACGGCTCCAAGGCAAAGAATATCATGGCAGCCGATGGTTGTATCATCGAGGGAGAGGTTGAAAATTGTATTCTCTTTAGAGGCGTAAAGATTGCAAAGGGAGCAAAGGTAAAGAATTGCGTGCTGATGCAGGATACGGTTGTAGGAGAGGGCTGCAACCTTGAGTATGTCATTACGGATAAGAATGTTACCATTTCTCCAAACAAGGATGTAAAGGGTACCAACACATTCCCGGTATATGCAGCCAAATTCCAGAAGATCTGAGGCCAAAAGGGAAAAGTTTTGAGAGCAAAAGATATGTAATGTACCAAGAGGAGGATCGTGATAAGGTTCTCCTCTTTTTTATTTGGACGGGCACGGGAAGGTTATGAAAGGCTTCGAACGATGGCTTCGTCGGCGACTCTGCACGCGGCGCCTTCTACACTACTTTAACGAAAGATTGTTTTGAAAGCCCGCTTTGCACGAGGGATCGCCTCGTGAAGCACAATCGTCGAAGCCTTAGCGAAGGATTACGAGTGCCCGTGATATAGAATGTTTCGAAAAACCACTTGTAGGATCTTAAAGGTTTTGATATTATAATATAATGTGGTATTTTACCTATTCAGAGCAATTTACAGAGACCCACGCGGGTCAGGAGGTTAATTTATGAAACATGCCCATCAGATCAAATCGGTATCCCCAGGCTCAATTGCAGAGGAGCTGGAGCTAGAACCGGGCGATAAGATCCTGCAGATCAACGGACAAGACATCGAAGATGTTCTTGATTACCGTTTTTATATTCAAAATGAAGAAATTGATATGGTTGTCCAGAAAAAGGACGGCACAGAGGTGGAGTGGGAGTTTGATAAGGACTTTTATGAGGACCTTGGCATTGAGTTTGAGAGCGGACTGATGTCTGACTATCGCTCTTGCACCAATAAGTGTATTTTCTGCTTTATCGATCAGATGCCGCCGGGAATGAGAGAGACACTGTATTTCAAGGATGATGATGCCAGACTTTCATTCCTTCAGGGAAATTATATTACGCTGACGAATATGAAAGAGCATGACCTTTCCCGTATTATCAAGTATCATCTGTCACCGATCAACATTTCGGTTCAGACAACCAACCCAGAGCTTCGCGTCAAGATGCTTCATAACCGTTTTGCCGGAAACATCATGGATACACTGAATCGTCTTCGTGATGCCGACATTGAGATGAATGGTCAGATCGTTCTGTGCAAGGGGGTAAATGATGGTGCCGAGCTAGAGCGTTCCATCCGCGACTTGGCAGGTCTATATCCGCAGATGCAGAGTATGTCAGTTGTTCCGGTAGGACTTACCAAGTATCGAGAGGGACTTTATCCACTCGAGCCATTGACAAAAGAGGATGCGGCAAATGCACTTGATATTATCGAGAAATTTCAAAACGATATGTATGAGCGTTTTGGCACCCATTTTGTCCATGCAAGTGATGAATTTTACTTGCTTGCTGAGCGTCCGCTTCCGCCAGAAGAAAATTATGACGGTTATGTACAGCTAGAAAACGGTGTCGGAATGCTTCGTCTTTTAATAGAAGAGACTGACTATGCACTAGAGGAAATGGAAGGAGATGACCGTGTTCATACACTGTCACTTGCAACCGGAAAACTGGCTTATCCATTCCTTCGTGACATTGCAGCGAAGGTGCAAGAGAAGTTTCCATCTGTGTCAATCAATGTCTACGAGATTGAGAATGATTTCTTTGGACATGGCGTAACCGTCTCTGGCTTAATCACCGGACAGGACTTAATCAAGCAGTTAACAGGAAAGCCATTAGGAGAGGTACTTCTTCTTCCAGCGAACATGTTTCGAAGCAATGAAGAGGTATTTTTGGACGATCTTACAAAGCAGGACGTCGAAAATGCTTTACAAGTTCCAATAAATATTGTAAAATCAGACGGGCAGGAGCTGATTCGTGCAATGCTAATGGAAGAAAGTGAAGAGACTACGCAGCTTCACTCTCCGTATGAATTATAAATAGGAAAGGCAGAAAAAGTATGAGTAAACCGATAGTTGCCA
>CAUCWU010000391.1 GCA_958446555.1 uncultured Lachnospiraceae bacterium
AAAAGTTTGAAAGCTTGAGCATCAGGGACACTAATCTGACCACCGTGCCTGTCCCAAATATGGTCGCAGAAAGCAGTTGGGCGCAGCATTTCCACAAGAAGAGGAACTAAAAGAAAAAATGGCACGTTTGGAAGAGATGGCTCAAGAGCTCGATATGGATAGCAAAAGTGAAACAGAAAATTTAGATGTTAAATTGGAAGAAAAGCAGAATACTAGATCAAAAGTAAAGGAAACATTAGAACGGCAGTCAAAATTTTTACGTTTTTGTATGAAGCAGAAAGAGAAGAACGTGCAGTGTGAGGAGGAGTTGGAATTTTTAAAATAGAGATATTAACAAATTTCAATCCAGAAAACTAGCTTATTTGTAAAACAAAAGGGATGTTGAATTGGCTTGTTGTAAAAGATCAAATAGCTTTTTATCGTGATATGCTTGGCTACATGTCGCAACAGCAGGGAATGTATGATTATTTTTCTGTACTTGAGTTTTTTGCTATTTTGCGTAATTAAAAGTATTGAAGGTAAAAGAGTTGAGAAAACGGATTGAGGAATTGCCTGATGGAGTAAATCTGATCTAGGCAAGAAATTGAAATCTAGTTGGATTTTTGGGTGGTATGAAGCAACATGTGTTGTTTACGCAGGCATTGTTGAATGAATGACAGATTTTGATATTAGATGAACCTGATATTAGATGAACCTGATATTAGATGAGCCAACGGCAGGGCTTGATCCGAAAAACGTATTCGTATTCGGAAATATATCAGCAGCATTTTTGGGAATAAGATTGTGCTCATTGCAACGCATGTAGTCAGTGATGTAGAGTGTATCGTAAAGGAAATTATGTAGGAAATATGAAAGTATTATCTGAAAGTTTACACATCAAAAACTTTAAAAACATTAGTAGAAAGAGGTAAAACCGATGGACATTGAATATAAATTAAGAAACCCTACTGATATAAATTACATAATGCAAGGAGCTTCCTGTATAATAAAAGGCGTAGACGTTGAAAATTGAAAATACCTCAGAGTATAATAAGACTACTGACTGGCAGGTTAGTAAAAATCTTATTATACAGAGAGGTATCTACAATGAAGTCTACCACACAGAACGCAAAAATTGAAGCTATTACAGAAAAAACTTTGGTACTCGGGATTGATGTCGGAAGTGAGACGCACTACGCCAGAGCTTTTGATTACAGAGGAATCGAGTATTCAAAGAAACCTTTTAAATTTAGTAACACAGAGGCTGGATTTGTGACATTTAAGGAATGGATCCTGGACCTCAAAGAAAGACATGAGAAGGATAAGGTGGTTCCAGGTATGGAACCGACCGGGCATTACTGGTTCAATCTTGGAAAGTTTCTACAGGATAATGAAATGAAACCGGTTCTTGTAAATCCTCACCATGTGAAAAAATCAAAAGAACTCGACGACAACAATCCGACTAAAAATGACCGTAAGGATCCGAAAGTTATAGCAGGATTAGTTAGAGAGGGACGTTACATGATCCCATACTTGCCGGATGGTATTGATGCTGATCTTAGAACAGCATCAAACATAAGATTACAGTTACAGGCGGAACTTACAAGAATTCAAAACAGGATCAGTCATTGGTTCAACATATTTTCCTGAATATAAGACGGTATACGGAAATCCAGATGCCAAGAGCGGAATGCTAATCATTAAAGCAGCCCAACTCCCAGAAGATATCCAGACGTTAGGTATAGATGGAGTGAACCAAATCTGGCGAGATGCGAAGTTAAGAGCAGTTGGAAAGGCGAGGGCGAAGACCCTGATAGAAGCTGCCGAGCACAGCGTTGGAAGTCACTTATGGCAATCGCAGCCAAGCTGATACGAGTCTTTTATGCCATGCTGACTAAAGGTGTGGATTATGATTTGAAAAAGATGGTGAGTGTCCTTTTTGTGATCCCGGGAGTAAATGAATATTCGAAAGATTGTGGGTGCAACCCGAAAGTGAACAATCAAAAAGGCAATCGTAAAAAAATACGATTGCTTTTTCGCGTTTTTTTGCATATAATATACTTAATAAAACCAAAACGGAGGAGATTGATATGCGTGAAACAAGAAGATTAGAATTCAAGGAAACGGTTACAAATACTTTTTTAAAAACTGTCAGTGCTTTTTCGAATTATGATGGTGGAACAGTCTTTTTCGGAGTAGATGATGATGGCAATATTAAAGGCTTGCTTGGACATTGAAAATAAAATCAATGACAGTATTTCGCCTCAGCCAGACTATACGCTTGAGATACAGAATAATGATCAGACGATAAAGCTTACTGTAAAAAATGGACCTCAGAAGCCATATTTATACAAATCGAAAGCATACAAACGAAATGATACAGCGACGATAGAAGTAGATTTTCTGGAATTTTCAAGGCTTGTATTGGAGGGAAAAAAAATTAGATTTGAGGAATTGCCTTGCAAAAATCAGGAATTATCCTTTGAAGTTTTATATCGTAAGCTGAAAGAAAGTATTCAGATTGAAAATTTTAATCAGGATACACTGAAAACATTGAACTTGTATGACAATGTAAATGGATTCAATAATGTAGCGGGAATTTTGGCAGATAAAAATCATTTTCCTGGAATTGATATTGTAAAATTTGGAGAAAACATTAGTATCATTCAAAAAAGATCAACCTTTGAAAACATATCGGTTTTAGATGCATATGAAAAAGCAATTGATGTATTCAGAGACTATTATCAATACGAAGTAATACAGGGGGCTGATAGAAAGAAGATAGAGCGGATACCGGAAGCAGCTTTTCGAGAAGCGATTGCTAATGCTTTGATCCATAGGGTATGGGATGTAGATTCGCAAATCAGAGTTTCGATGTTTGATGACAGAATTGAAATTGTTTCGCCAGGTGGACTGCCATCTGGAATAACAGAGGAAGAATATCTGTCAGGAAAACTTTCTGTTTTAAGAAATAGAAATCTTGCAAATGTATTTTACAGATTGGGATTTGTAGAGATATTCGGAACAGGAATCACAAGAATAAAGCAACTGTATACAGAAAGTTTAATAA
>CAUCWU010000392.1 GCA_958446555.1 uncultured Lachnospiraceae bacterium
CTCCAGTATTTTTCATAGAACTCATTTTGCTGCTTTGTCGGAAGTCCCATTAAAATAAAGTTTCGAATCTTGTCACCCTCGCTTAAAGCCAATCCAGTAGAATTTAAACTTTCAAAGATCAATTGTGGATTATCTTCCTGATTCAAAGAGATATTAATGATCTCCAACCTCGTGATTGCATCAAAAAGCTCATCCACTGAAAGCTCTTCTTTTTGAATGCGCTCATAAAAATACTGATAATTGATAGTCAAATTTGAATTTGCCACCAATTCCGCGTCCTCGTCAAACAGCTTATAAAACGCTTCACGATCATTTTTAACAGGCTTTAGCTTGATACGAGCATCCCCCTCTGCATACTCATCCACCAGATAATCTTTGTAAATTTTTCCTGCAAGATATTTCTTTTCAGAACTCACAACACCTTTTTGTAACAAATGATACATTGCTAAAAAGAGTAGCGAAATTGTCGTAACTCTCTGCTGACCATCAATCACAAGATACTCATTAAAGCCTCCGTCATTATTGACAGACACAACACTACCAAAGAAATGGCTAGAGCGCTCATTTCTGATGACCTTTATCAGATCATTATACAGTTGCTTACAATTTTCAATCTTCCACTCATAATTTCTTTGATACACAGGAATAATAAAGCGCTTGTCCGATCCCTGCATATACGAGACAAGCTTCATCTCAAATCCCTTCATACAAAATTTCCTCTGTCCCTTTCCGTATTTAATCCTATTATACCAAACCATTCCCGCTCTTCAATACATTTTTGCACAAAAAACCACCTGTCTCAGTGGACAATATCCATTGAAACAGGTGGTTGTATAAAATTATTAGTTACAGTGTGAACACTCCCCGTGTCCATCACTCTTATGATCCTTTAGCATTTCTTCCATTGTATGCCATCCAAGCACGGCGCACTTTACACGAGCTGGCATATGGGAGATATCCTCAAGAGCAGATGCCTCCTCAAGACTTTCAATCTCTTCCTCGGTTGCAGTTCCTTTGATCATCTTTAAGAAATTATCGGCTAACTTTTGTGCCTCTTCAACCTTCTGTCCGATAATCAGATCCAGCATCATATCAGCAGATGCCTGAGAAACAGCACAACCTTCGCCCACGAAGGAACCATCTGTGATTACACCATCCTCAACCTTCAACTTAAGCCAAATGTGATCACCACAGGTCGGATTTAAGCCTTCCATCACCATATTTGCATCGTCTAGATCATGCTTGTGGCCTGGATGCATATTGTGATCGATTAAAATTTCATTATAAAAGGTCTTGTTAGTCAACGTAACCCATCCTCCTTCTTACCTGTGCGAGGCTTTCTGCGAGCGCATCTACCTCTTCCTTTGTATTATAAAATGCGAAACTTGCACGTGTCGTCGCTGAGACATTTAAGTGCTGCAACAGCGGCTGTGCACAGTGATGACCTGCTCTGACTGCAATGTGATCCATATCCAAAATAGATGCAACATCATGTGGATGCACATCATCTACAAGGAAGGTCACAATGCTGTGATGCTCCTTTGGCTCCTGAGAACCAAGGATATGCACACCAGGAATCTCCTGCAAGCGCTTTACTGCATACTCAGTCAGCTTTGCCTCGCGTCTCTCAATTGTATCGAATCCGATTTCTCTTAGATAGCGGATTGCAGCCATCAGTCCAACTGCTCCTGCTGCATTGACCGTACCTGCCTCAAACTTATGTGGAACTGGTGCGTAGACTGCGCCGTCTCTCGTGACAGTATCAATCATCTCGCCGCCACATAAAAACGGTGGCATTGCTTCTAAGAGTTCCTTCTTTCCATAGAGTGCGCCGATTCCCATCGGACCCATCATCTTATGGCCGGAAAATGCCAGAAAATCAACATCAAGATCCTTGACGTCCACCTCAATATGAGGAACACTCTGCGCGCCATCGGCTACAATCAGACAGCCCTTTTTGTGACAGACTTCTGCAAATGATTTAATATCATTTTTCCATCCAAGTACATTTGAAATCTGAGTCACGGCAAAGATCTTTGTCTTATCGGTAATCGCAGCTTCTACCATCTCTACGGTAAGCTTTCCATCCTGTGTACAGTCTAGATAGCGAAGTGTCGCGCCCGTTCTTTTGGCTGCCTGCTGCCATACTAGGAGGTTGCTGTGATGTTCCATAATGCTGACAAGAACCTCATCGCCAGGACGAAGCACAAGATTTCCTAAACTGTATGCAATCAAATTCAGACTCTCTGATGCATTTCTTGTGAAAACAATCTCATCTGTATTTGCATGAAGGAGCTCTGCAACAGCTGCTCTAGCTTCCTCATAATGCTCTGTAGCAAACTCGGCCAGCTCATAAACACCACGAAATGGGTTAGCATTATATTTTTCATAAAATTCTGCTTCTGCCTTAATGACACATGATGGCTTTTGCGTGGTCGCTGCGTTATCAAGATAAATCAGCTCTGGATACTGTGCAAACAGTGGATATTCCTGGCGAAAGCGTGCATCTTCTGCCTTTCTTTCTTCTGTCGTCATTTTACTGCTCCTCTCCAACCGGCTCCTCGCCATCTAACATTTCATTAAGTTCTGCGCGAAGACCTTCAACCGGAATCTTCTTGCAAACAGCCTTTAATCTTGCCTTTGCCATTAGCTCATATGCAGCCTCTTCACTGATTCCTCTTGATTCCAGATAGAAAATCAGCTCATCGTCAAGGCTTCCGATGGATGCGCCATGATTTCCTTCTACATCCTCCTCTGCACAAAGAATCAACGGGATTGTCTGATTCTGAACGCCATCATCCAGAAGAAGTACATCCTCTAACTCATCACCCTTTGCACCTTTTGCACCCTTCTTAAAATCAATGGTACCGCGAAACAGCTTCTTTGCATGATCGCGAAGCACACCATTTGCTGTCATGCTGCTCGTTGTCTTCTTGCCCTCATGAACAGCATTGTAATTCATATCAAGACGATTTTCGCCTGTCACCTGATAGCCTATTGCTGCTGTAAAATCAGATTCCTTTCCGGCAAGTGTTGTCTCTGCACCC
>CAUCWU010000393.1 GCA_958446555.1 uncultured Lachnospiraceae bacterium
CGCATGCTCATGTCTGCTTACGACACGGTACCATTCCTGAAGAAGACCCTGATACTTATAGGAAAGCAGTATTCTCTGGCTACATGCCTCATAGGCTGCTGCCAAGATTAAAATTCTCTGTAACGGATCTAGCGATGCAAAATTTTCACGAAGCTTTGCAAAGGTTTCCTTAAAAAGTGCTGTAATCTGAGCCTGATACTCAAAAACGCCCTCTTTCATCGCCTTTTTTACCTGAGTTAAGCCATACAGATACCAGCCATCTCGCTCAGACTCCTCCACCTGACACAACTGTCTATAGCTGTTCTCATAATACTGAAGTGTGCCATATTTTGTCTCATACTCAGTAAAGAAGCTAAGTTCATAGAAAACCTCTTTGCCCGTCAAATGAACATTTTTGCTGTTCTCACCACAATATTTTTCTACCAGTTCTTCGCGAAGCTTGTTTAGTACGTCACGTCTCTGCGGATTTCGTTCAACTGACCATAGCCATACACTGGCATAGTCTACATCTGGCACATCGCTACTGATTGTATCTAAGCGATCAATTGCCAAACTTAATCCAAATTGTTCGTAGACACTCAAAAGAGCCTTTGCACTGAGCGCGTCTACCTCCTTTATTTCATAAATCCACTTTTGGATTTCACTTTGAATTTGTTCCTGGATCATGGTAAATCCCCTTTCTTACTGGACATCAATTCCTGTTTATGTTATGATAGCTGTTATTAGCATTTATGCAAGCAGCCATTCGGCAAACTCATCCGGTACATAAAGATTGCCAAGACCTGTTCCAAGCTGGATATCTGGCTTGGGCGTTCCGTGGAAATCCGAACCTCCAGTCATATGAAGTTCATATTTTGCGGCAAGTGCGCGAAGTTCTCGCTCCTGTGCCTGCGTATAGGTAGAATAAACGGTCTCAATTCCCTCTAATCCGCATTCTTTTAGGTCTTCTACCGTTCGATCAAGAACAGACTGACCCAAACCATACTGCGGTGGATGAGCCAAAACTGGATGACCGTTCGCTTTTTTGATGCAGGCAATTGCCTCCTTTGCGGTCACGCCTTCCTTCGGAACATAGCACATTTTTCCATCTCCAAGATACCGATCAAAAGCCTCTTTGACAGAGGATACGACGCCCTTCTCGTGCAGATACTGAGCAAAATGTGCTCTTGTGATCACCGAGCGGTCAAAACGTGAGTAGAAGTCGTCTTCATCTATCTTGTAAACCTTCTCACTGATCAGGCGAAGCATTTTTTCGTTTCTCTGGCCGCGGAGTTTACCAAACTTTTCAAGCTCTGCCAAAAAGACTTGATCGGTTTCATCAACACCAAGACCCAAAATATGAAACTCCTTTACCGTGCCCCCAAGGTCATACAGACTTGAGATCTCGATTCCCGGAATCAGTGTAATGGAACGCTCCTTTGCCGCCCGTCTTGCCTCGCTAAGGCCACTCACAGTATCGTGATCGGTCAGCGCAATTGCCGAAAGCTTTTTCTCATATGCAAGTCCTATTAGCTCAGACGGGGATAACGATCCATCTGAACAATAGGAGTGTGTGTGTAGATCAACTGCCATAGTTCCTCCTTCTTTTTCACCCATGTTGGATGTTCTTATTATAGCATTAAATGCTTCTATCATGCAATAGAAAGGTCAGGTTTTCCCATGTTAAAGCATAAGACAAAATTTACCACTCTCCTTCTTGCTGCCGGAACACTTATTTCCAGCACATGCACATTTGCAGAGCAGACAACCACTGCCGACTCTGAAAATGAGGCACAATTTTCTACCCCACTGTACACATCCGGTCTCTACAGCACCGATGGGCTATTAGAACAGGTTTCTGTCACTCACGATATTCGCCTTGATTATGACAAAAATGCCGTCTTTGATAGCTATCTGATTCAAAATGACTCTGACAAAGATGCGTCCTTTGATGTACTCATTCCGCAGATTGCCTCTCTAGCATCAGAGCCAGAAGCTATGTATTCGTTTTCTGCACTTCTTTATGATACGACAGACAGTGATACACTTTCTTCACAGGATCTGTTTGCTGGTAGTAATACCGCTTCTTTTGAGGAATCTAGCTACTATTCACCTCTCTTTTCATCAAACGGACTGGGTGAAACTTCTCTGTCACTAGAAGAGCTGTATCAGGGTCAGACCTACAACAGCGAGATTCCAAAGGATGAAGGTATTCTCTATCATTTGACAAGACCAGCGATTGAATCCACCTATGATGAGAAGCCTTGCTTGTCAATCTCTGGATTAAGTGACAATTGCCATATCTATCCGCTCGGCTGCAGCTATACAACTACCGATGACGGCTATGAACTTTCCATCACCGAAGGGTTTGGCGATTGCTATGTCTTTTTGACTGGCTCAGAGGGAACTGATTTCACCGTTTCTCTGATTGAGACTAAAGGCGCAAAAACCGATGCTGAAAACTTCACACTTGAAGATGAAGCTTCTGATTTAAAATCCTATCTGGAATTTTGCTGCGACTGGTATCTTGATCAAAACGAGGATAACACCCAGGCAACACCAGAACTTCTTCTTTCCAATCTGGCCGACTATTTTGGTCGAAGCTCTGTCACAGTCTCGATTGATCTTCTTCCAACAATCGACTGGCTGACCGAGCAGAAACGTTTCCTTGTTCATCAGTATACTGTCACTGTTCCAGCTGGCTCTTCTGTATTTGCTTGGACTGAGCGTGATACTGAGCTTTCCAAAAAGGAAGTGACACTGAGCGCTCAGCTTGCAAAGGATAGTGCCAATTATGCAAACATCTCTAACACAGTAAGTGTTCCGCTTCCAGACGGCTACTCTTCTCTGATTGTTCGAAATGCAGATAGCAGCAAGCTCTCTGACGTTGGAACAGCTGATGTGAAGCATTTAATCACCTATTCCATAAAATCATTTAAGGGTGACACCTACAGCGTTGCCCTGTTTAAGACACCGATGTGGAATGCCACCCTTAAGTATCTGCCGATGTTTATTGTAATTATGGCAGTATTTATGTTACTTTGCCTGATTAGCTACCTCTC
>CAUCWU010000394.1 GCA_958446555.1 uncultured Lachnospiraceae bacterium
ATTTTCTTCCTTCCTATCTATCAAGCCTAAAACGATTCATTTTGCAGGCTTTCTATCATAATTTTTCTTTCCACGCTGTTATTCTTCATGGACAGATACAAAATCTGCTGGCTCTGTGCAGCCAAAGCCATTTTTATTATAGCGAAGATTGCCAGTCGACGCAAGCCTACAATTTACATAATCCATTGTTTCGCTGCATTCCAATAATTGGATACTACTTCTGGGCAAGAAACGGTATTTACAACTTTTATGTCGATCCAATCAGGCGGAAATTGCTCGGTATAGCTTCTCTGCAGGAATCGTTCATCTAACAGGGCAATTATGCCGTAGTCTTCGCTTGTACGAATGAGTCGTCCGGCTGCCTGCAGTACCTTGTTCATTCCTGGATATAGGTAAGAAAACAAAAATCCATTTTTTCCGTCGTTTTCATAATGACTTTTTAGAATTTCCTGACGCGGACTATTCTGCGGCAGACCGGTTCCTACAATGATGACTCCAATCACGGCTTCGTTTTGAAGGTCGATTCCTTCTGAGAAAATTCCTCCCATTACACAAAGTCCTACTACTGGTGTATCCTTTTTTTGAAAAGCCTGAAGAAATTCCTCTCGTTCGCTCTCACTCATATTGCTCTCCTGGCAAATGTAGAGGGTTTCCTCGTCTTTTTCTAGACAAGACTCTACTTCGTCACGAAAGGAATAGGATGGGAAAAAGACCAAATAATTTCCTTTTTTGCTGCTCGTGATCATTTGAATGTAAGTGCTGATTCGCTGATATTCTGATGACGTGCGCCTTGTATATTTTGAAGAGACATCATTTGCAATGAAAAGAAGTCTTTTCTTTGGATCAAATGGCGATGGTGCATAGATCGCTTTTGACTCTTCTCCCTGCCCTAATAGTTCTTTGTAATAAAGGATTGGAAGCAAGGTTGCTGAAAAAAAGATGGTAGAGATGCCCTGAGCACAACATTCCTGCAAGCGACTCGCTGGATTGACACACAAAAGCGTCAGCTGGAAATTTCCCTGAGGTGTATGTTCCATATAGACCTCATAGTGCTCGTCAAGTCTTTCATAAACCTCTAAGAAATCGCGTAGATGAAAGAAAAATTCGCTTGCCTCTTTTGGAGCTGTCCACTCTGGATGCGTCTCGCTGAGACGATTTAAACTCTCATAAAGGCGCTCTAGCGATAGGACAAGTGAGCCAATTCCTTCTCCCTCTGGAAGACATTTATAGCCGTCACATTCTCTTTTTAGCTCAAGAAATTTTTTATTACAGCTGTTCAGTTGCTTTACAATCCCTTTGAACGGTTCATAATATTTTTTTGCGGCAAGAAATTCCTCTTTTTCAAGTCTTGCACTATACATTTCTCTGGCCCGCTCTACTAGATTGTGGGCTTCATCGACCAAAAAGATATAATCCCCCTTCTCACCATCCGCAAAATAGCGTTGCAAACGCACATGCGGATCAAAGACATAATTGTAATCACAGATGATCGCATCCACCCAGTAGCTGACATCGAGTGACAATTCAAACGGACAGACATGGTAGCGCTCTGCGTAGAGAAGAATTTCTTCTCTCGTGACGCGCTCACAGTGATGAATTAAATCAAAAACAGCATCATTGACACGGTCGAAATGACCTTTTGCATATGGACACTGAACCGGATTGCAGTCCATCACTGGATTTGGACAAATTTTTTCCTTTGAAGTCAATACGATAAGCGATGCCCGTAAGCCATTTTCTCGCAAAATATCAAAGGCTGAGACTGCTGCCGTTCGTGTGATCGTCTTCGCTGTCAGATAAAAGATTTTGTCAGCATAGTCCTCACCGACTGCCCAAACTGCTGGAAATACAGTTGACAGCGTTTTTCCAATACCGGTTGGAGCTTGAATGAAAAGTTGTTCGCCATTTATAATCGTGCGATAGGTCGCTGCAACAAGTCTTTTTTGCCCAGCTCGATACGGGTATGGAAACGACAATTTTTGAATGGATGCTTTTCGAATTTGACGATGCTCATATAAAAACTGCGCCCATTTGCCATACTCATGAATATAGTGAGTGAACTTTTCTTCTATCTCATCAAATGAGTAACTTGTGAAAAAGCGTTTGATCTCTTCTGTCTCTGGGTGACAATAGGTGATTTGAATGCCAATGGATGATCTTTCAGCAGCAAAATCCGATCGAGCATCCTGTTTTATTTTATCGGATTTTTTCTGTATTGCGTACATATAAGCATAGCATACTGCCTGTGCAATGTGGACTGGGGCAGCTTCTTCTAGCTTTTCCATATCCTGACGGATCACTTTGATTTCATCAATAGTAAAGTCCGTATCTGTTACATCAGCTTGAAAAGAAACCGGATTTGTTTTGGGAGTGATAATGCCATCTGCTCTTCCCTCTAGTAAAATTTCAACATCTTCATAATAAGCCGTATGCTTTAGCGAAACCTCTGCCCTGTATTCTCCGGTCATTGCGCTTTGTATTTTGCGGTGCAGCCTGCTTCCAAGCTGCATCGCATCATACTGAGCCTTTGTCGAATGACGATTATCAATATCACCACTTCGAAGGACAAATTCGACAAGGTTTCTCACGGAAATCTTTACCTGATTTTCAACAAGCTTATGCATACTGCTCCTGTGCAACACCAAGTGCAATATCAAGAGCCGTCTTTTCTGGAAGCTTTACCGTCACATTTGGAAGCTTCTTCTTTGCCATCTTTACAATCTGCTCACGGAAAAATGCATTCTTTACATTTACACTTCCCCACAGCCACAAATCAGCCTGTACCAAATTTTGTGACGGATCTTCAAAAAATGCCTTGTCAAGTTCACGCTTTACTCGATTGTCTTTCTTTCCTTCCATCTTGCAGCAGGTATCCCATATCAGTGCAAAAACCTTTGCTGCACACTCCTTTAGAATCTCTTCTGCCACCGGGTCGCCTTCCTATGCTGCCTCCGCACACAAAACTGCCAATCCTCCGACTGGACTCTTCTCAAGCAGATGATCATTGACATCGACATCAGCCTGCTCACGTGTCTTA
>CAUCWU010000395.1 GCA_958446555.1 uncultured Lachnospiraceae bacterium
GTGGTTCTTCCTGAGTAGAAGCCTCGTCTTCTTTTGTCGGAGCTTCCTCCTGCTTCGGAACCGGTTGGATACGACTCTGCGTTTCTTTTGCTTGCTGCAATAGCTTTGCAAATGCAAGATCTGTTGGCTTTGGTTCCTGTATAGCGTCTGATTCTACATTCTGAGACACCGACTCAACTACTTCTGAATTATCATCTGACGATTCAGATTCAATCGTTTCTGATTGATCTTCAGCTGACTCTTCGGTCGTTTCCATTGCTTCTGGCTGTTTTCCCTCTGATGCTTCAGATTCCGTCTCTTTTGCTTCAGATTCTGACTGCGCATCCTCAGATTCAGCCTGCTCTTTCGATTCTTCTTCCGACTTTAGATTCAAAAGCTGTTTTACTTCCTCTTGCTTTTGAAGTTCCTCTGCCTCTTTTTGCTTCTGAAGAGCCTCAGCTTCCTCCCTCTTACGGAGTTCTTCTTTTTTGCTTCTGACAGATGCTAATTCTTCCTGTCCTCTTGCAAAATGCTTTTTTACAGCCAGACGATAGAAATGCTCCGCATCATCAAGTGATTGATCGGTTACTTTTCCCTCATCGTAGAACTTTCCAAGATAGTAACATGCCTCACCGTTTAGTGCATTCTCTTGATCCTTTACCTTTGACAACCACTCAAATGCCTGAGTCTCATCAATCTCAGCCACCTCACCGTTTGCAAAGCTAATACCAAGCACAACACTCACTGTCGGATCTTCGCTGTCTGCACATTCAGATGCCCATCTGCATGCCTTTTTCAAATCATATTTTGCCGCATCCTGGTCAAAATAATAATGAACCAGATATTCCTGAGCGCGGGTATCGCCCTCCTCTGCAGCCTCCGTCATTAGACGCTCTGCAATCGAAATATCCTTTACTGCCTGCGGATTTCTGAAATAGATTAGTGCAAGCTCCACTTTGGACTCAGAATACCCTTGTCTAGCCGCCTTGAAAAACCACTCGGCCGCTTTTCCATAGTTCTTGCTGACTCCACCATAGCCGTTTTTATAAATCAATCCCAGATTGTGCTGCATCTGCGGATCTCCGTGGGATGCTGCACTGCTGTACCATTTTAATGCTACGATTTCATTTGCCTCTACACCGATGCCAAATAAAAAACAATAGCCTAAATTGTACTGAGCATCCGCATAATCCTGCTGTGCCGATGCCTGATACCAGTAAACTGCAGCAGCTTCATCCTTTTCTACTCCGCGACCCTCAGCATAACAATTGGCCAGTCCATACTGAGCCTGCGGATTTCCAACCTGGGCAGCTTCATAAAACCGCCTTGCCGCTTCCTGAAACCAATACTGTGCAGTAGAAAGATCCTGTTCAAGACCAATTCCTTCCTCATAGCAGATACCAAGCTGATATTGCGCCTCTGCATTTCCTGCATTGGCTGCCGAATAAAAGCATTGAGCAGCAGCGCTATGATCCACAGCCGTACCAGTTCCATTTTTATAGCAGATACCAAGTCTTGTGAGAGCCTCAGTATTTCCCTGCTGTGCCAGGCGGTACAATTCTTCAACTGTATGTGTATTCATGCTTGTACCCCTTTGAAATCTTATCGTCATTTTCAATCATTACACTTCACGACACGCATAAACTGTAACATAAAAATCCGATTCGTATTAATTTTACCACACTTACCGCATCTTCGCAAGCACTATGCCATAGTTTTTGATTTTACAAATTTCTTACAATTCATTCATTGCACTTTTGCATTGTCAAAAAGTACTGATGCATCAATTTTTGGAATTTTTTCAAAAAAAGTGTTGACAAATTCGAAATCGTATGATAGTATATAGGAGTCGGTTGCGAAACCGATCACCAATAAAGGGGTATAGTTCAATGGTAGAGCAACGGTCTCCAAAACCGTAAATACGGGTTCGAATCCTGTTACCCCTGCTTAGAGGACATCCAGTACGGATGTCTTTTTTGTTGTATAAATAGCCATAATAACAACGGATTCCGAGCTCTAATCGTACTTATACGAAAAGTTTTGAACTTGGAATCCGTTGTTTTAAGATTCGTTTCCAGAAACGAAGCATCGTGAGCATCATTTTTCTGCCAGCTTCACATTTTCCATTAAAAGAGCAATCAATTCTTCTTTGTCTTCTTCTGGTAACACATCCTTCTTTACTAAAATTATTTGCTCATTCGCCAATTTCAGATAAATATAATCTTTAAATGTTCCCCATTCCTTAAATGCATCCCATTGCATTTCCCCGTAAGAAAAACCATTCTGAACAACAACACCGTCTTCATCAAATTCATACTCAACCTCTCCAGATGTTGCTCTTTTATCCAACCGACTTTGCGCTTTCTTTAATACAAGTTTTTGACAAGTATATAGTCCCACTGTAGTAAACCATGCCATAAATGCAAACAATACTAAGCAAAGAATTGTATATTGCTTCAACTGCCATTGTATTGATCGCACGATCAAAGATAGCATAAGAATCATGGCAATTGTAAATAATACTCTACTGAACTTTCTACTTTTCTTATTTCCAGGACTTTGCAACTGTATTTCAATTAGCGTGTCAAGTTCCTGTTTCGATACTTCCAACTTATATTGAACCATTCTCCTATCCTCCGATTCATATTCATAATTACTGTGTCGTACCACAAAGCCAACATCCTTACAAATCATCGAATTTCCTGTAGCTTATCAATCAACCCAGCTGCCTCCCGCACGGTTGCAACTGGAATGCACTTCATTTTCTCTGGAATCGTAAGATCCCTCATGCTGATCTTTGGCAGAATGCAACAGGTAAAGCCAAGTCTTGCCGCCTCATTAATTCGCTGTTGTACCATACTGACGCCTCGAATCTCTCCTGCCAGTCCAACCTCACCAAAAATCACGGTATGTGGATCAATCACGTGGTCGCGATAGCTACCGGCAATCGCCATGACAACAGCCAAGTCAAGCGCCGGTTCACTGATTCTAATTCCTCCGGTCACATTTACATAGGCATCGCAGGAAGAAAGTGCCATGCCCATTCGCT
>CAUCWU010000396.1 GCA_958446555.1 uncultured Lachnospiraceae bacterium
TGTTACCGCTGAGGATTTTGTCTATGCAGCAAAGCGTCTGATGGATCCAGAAGCAGGACACTACAATGCAGAGAGTGGCTATATCTTGGAGAATGGCGAGGAGTATTATGCAGGTGAGTGTGAGTGGGATGAAGTTGGTGTTAAGGCAGTTGACGATTTGACAATCGAGTATACTTTTAAGAATCCACAGTACGAAAGCACCTTTACTTCCACCAGTCTGTTTGCACCTCTTGAGGAGTCTTTTGTAGATCCTCTTGGAACTGAGTATGGTTCTGCATCAGACAAGTTGTTGACAAACGGACCGTTTATCGTATCTGATTGGGTATCAGATTCTACGATGACTCTGGTAAAGAATGAGAATTACTGGGATGCAGACAGCATCAACATGGATGAGATGGAGTTCAAACTCAATGTAACAGGTGATACTGGTGTTGATATGATGCTTGCAGATGAGCTTGATTTTGTTACAACTGGAAATACACAGCAGCAGCAGACACTGACCGATGCTGGATTCGAGAGCACCAAGTATACAACTTCTTATCGCTGCTTGAATCTGAATCACAAAGGCAAGACCGAGGAGACAGGACTCTTCCTTGGCAATGCAAACTTTAGAAAGGCCATCAGCTATGCGATTGATCGTACTGCTCTTTGTGCATCAGTTATGACAAGCGATGAGCCAGCAACCCGTCTGACAGCACCGTCTGAGGCTGGTGTGACAGGTTCTTTTGATGAGGAGTTTGAGTACGAGGGATGGCCGGCAACCGCAGATGTTGAGAAGGCACAGGAGTATTTAAACGCAGCACTTGATGAGCTTGGAAAGACAGCTGATGAGATCCCAACAATCGAGCTTCTTTGCTATGAGTCACAGGGAAGCATTGATGTGCTTGCTGCTGTTCAGGATATGCTAAAGAAGAATCTTGGAATTGAGACCGTAATCAATTCTCAGACCATTCAGGTAATGGTATCAAGCGCAATGAGCGGTGACTATGATCTGTGGTATGGTGGAAATTCTCTTGAGATTCCAGATGCGTTAGGCGGATTTTTGAGTGGTTATACCACTGCAATGCAGTCTGCACTTAGAGGATATTCAAATGACGAGTATGATAAGCTGTATGACACAGCAGTTGCTTCTCCAACAATCGAGGAGAGAAAGGCAAACTACTTTGAGGTTGAGAAGTTCTTCTGTGACAACACATTGAACCTGATCCTTGGTTGGACAGACGGTGGTTTCCAGTATAAGAGTGGTTACACCGGATTCTATAACACAACTGAGACTGATTTTACCTATCTGGACTATGCTGAGTAAGCAAGAAAAATAAAAATCTGATAAAAACCTAAGGCGCCAATCTGCGGAAGCTCCAAAGAGAGGCGTCTTATTTTTAAGGAGGAAGTATGCTCAAATATATAGGAAAAAAAGTACTGATCGCGCTTGCAACTATTTTTGTACTTGCAACTGCAACGTTCTTTTTGATGAAGCTGATTCCTGGAGATCCATTCTTAAATGATAAGATTCCGATTGCCGTACAGGATAAGCAGAGAGCGTTTTACGGACTGGATAAGCCAGTGCCACAGCAGTACCTGACATATATGAATAACTTGTTGCACGGGGATCTGGGATATTCGATCAAAAAAACCGGAAAAACCGTTGTGGACATCATTAAGGAAGCCTTTCCAGTGTCAGCAGAACTAGGTCTGATTTCTCTATTTTTTGCAGAGGCAGTTGGACTTTTGTTTGGAATTTTATGTGCGCAGTTTCGAGGCAAATGGCCAGATTATCTGCTGATGGTGGTCGCCGTCCTTGGAATTGCCCTTCCGAGTATGGTGCTCGGACCAATTCTTCGAATGATTTTTGGTGTAAAGCTTGGCATTTTGCCAGTAACCGGATGGGGAAAGCCAAACCAGATTATTCTTCCAGCTCTGGTTTTAGGACTTGGCACAGTAGCAGGAAATACCAGAAATATGAGAGCAAGTATGCTTGCGATCACAACACAGGATTATGTAAAGACAGCGAGAGCCAAGGGACTTTCCCCAGTCCGTGTTGTGTTAAAGCATCAGTTTAAAAACTCACTTGTTCCGATTATCCCAAATCTTGGTGTGCAGATTGCAGGAGTTTTGATGGGCTCCTTCGTCGTAGAGAGTATGTTTTTAATCCCGGGACTTGGACGTTATTTTGTGGATTCTGTTACCAACCTAGATTACCCGCTTATCATGGGTCTGACGATTTTTTACGGTGCATTTTTGGTAACAATGAATCTGATTGTCGATGTGCTGTATGGTCTGATTGATCCGCGAATCCGCGTGAAATAATAGCTAGGAGGGACTAGGAGGAACAATGGATACAAATACAACGAAAACAATGAATTCAACACAAACGAATTTCTCAGACGATGCGTTTTCTTCACTTCCAGAAGGAGCTTTGGATCAGGATCAGATCGCAAGAAAAAAGACAACTTATTTTAAGGATGTCTGGAGAAACTTCAAGAAAAATAAACCGGCTGTTATCAGTCTGGTTGTGATTGCTATCATGGTATTTTTTGTACTGTTTGGACCAATGATGAGCAAGTTTGATTATTATTCTAATGATTACAGCTGTGTCAATCAAAGTCCAAATGCAGTTCATTGGTTTGGAACTGACAATCTTGGACGCGATCTGTGGACCCGTGTCTGGGCAGGTGGCCGTGTATCACTGATCATTGCCATTTTGGCAACCCTTATTCCAGAGATCATCGGAATGGCAGTCGGCGGTATCTCAGGATACATCGGCGGTTGGGTTGACACCGCAATCATGAGAACGATTGATGTGCTAATGGGTATTCCAAGCTTGATCTACATGATCCTTTTGATGGTTGTAATGGGAAGCGGAAACATTGCAACGCTTGTCATTGCAATGAGCTTAACCGGCTGGATGGGAGCGGCGAGAAGCACCAGAGGTCTTGTACTTCAGTTAAAGACACGAGAGTTTGTTGTCGCATCCGAGACACTTGGTGCCTCATCAGGCTGGATTATTGCAAGACGCTTGATTCCAAA
>CAUCWU010000397.1 GCA_958446555.1 uncultured Lachnospiraceae bacterium
AAAGGCGCGCACACCATGACCGATTCGGCGGGCACCCATCTCAATCGCACAGCGTACACTGTCGGCACCGGCGGCTTCTCCAGCATGAAGTGTAAATGGCACATCAAGCTTTGATGCAAGTGCAAATAGTTCTCTATAATCACTTGTCGCAAACAATCCTTCGGCACCAGCAAGATCAAGGGCAGTAATGCCGTCCTGTGTAGTTAAATATTCCTTTGCAAGCTGAATTGTTTCCAGATTGGCTTTTTCACGTCTCGGCCCACGCATACAGCAAAGGATGATACTGCTAGAAAGGTTAGACCTCGAAAGGCCATCAAGGGCAGCTTCTACAACTTCACGCTGACTTAAGCCTCTTTGCATGAAAGATTGAGGGGCAAAGCGAAGCTCTGCATAGATAACATTTTGCGCAATCAATTTCTCTTGAACCAGATAAAAAGCCTCGCTGATACTTTCCTTTGTCTGTAACAGTGAGATTGGAAGATCAAAGCGGCGCAAATATTCGTTTAAGTCCTCACAATCAGGAGGGATGCTTAAAAGCTTAGAAAGCTCGGCATCAGAGGAAGCGGGAAGTGTCTGATTTTGAAGTTTTGCAAGTACTTTTGCAATATCAGGTGTAATTGCACCATCGAGATGCAGATGTAAATCAATAAAATGTGTTGGAAGTATACTCTTTTTTGTGGACATAACAAACCTACCTTTCGTATCAGTAGGATAAGTGTACGTCTTATCACAAAAAAAATCAAGAAGTTAAAAAATGAAATAGAAAATTGACAGATTGCATACAGCGAAGTAGAATAAAGACTGAAACTGACTTAAAATACAAAATTGACTGCATAACAGTCAAGAAGGAGGAAGTATGGCAGAGTGGTTGAAAGATGCAGTTTTCTATGAGATTTATCCACAGTCTTTTCAGGATACCAATGCAGATGGAATCGGTGATTTTCAAGGAATCATTGAGCATCTGGACTATATCAAGGAGTTGGGATGCAATGCGATTTGGATGAACCCATGTTTTGAATCTCCATTTGGTGATGCTGGTTATGACGTGTCCGATTATTACACAGCAGCACCACGCTATGGAACCAATGAGGATTTGAAGAGACTGTTTGATGAGGTTCACAAGAGGGGAATGTATATTCTTCTGGATCTGGTTCCAGGACACACCTCTGTAGAACATCCATGGTTTAAGGAATCGCTTAAGGCACAGAAAAATCCATATACCGATCGCTATATTTGGACAGATAATATCTGGGAGCAGCCAGAGGGCATTGCCTCCATCAAGGGTATTTCAGATAGAGACGGTTGTTGTGTGGTGAATTTCTTTTCTCATCAGCCGGCATTAAATTATGGTCATTATATCTGTGAGCGCCCGTGGCAGCAGCCAATGGATGCAGAGGGACCAAAGGCAACAATTGCTGAGATGGAAAAGGTCATGCGCTTTTGGCTTCAGATGGGCTGCGATGGTTTCCGTGTCGATATGGCAGGCTCACTTGTAAAAAATGACCCTGATGGACTTGGAACTATTCGCCTGTGGCAGACCATTCGTCCGTTCCTTGATAAAGAATTTCCAGAGGCAGCGATGGTATCAGAGTGGGGTGAGCCGGATAAGTCACTTCAGGCAGGTTTTGATATGGACTTTTTGCTGCACTTTGGACCATCTCACTACAATGATCTGTTTCGCTGTGAGGAACCGTATTTTTCCTCTAGAGGAAAGGGTAGCGCAGCAGCTTTTGTAGAAAAATATAAGGAGAGCCGCAAAAAGGCAGGAGAGAAGGGCCTAATTTGTATCCCATCTGGAAACCATGATATGGATCGTTTGGCGAGAGTTTTGCACGGAGATGAGTTAAAGGTGGCATTTGCATTTCTTTTGACGATGCCAGGTGCACCATTTATCTATTATGGAGATGAGATTGGTCTTCGCTATGTCGAAAATTTGGTATCAGTTGAGGGCGGCTACAACCGTACTGGTTCCCGTTCTCCAATGCAGTGGAATCACGAGGTGAATTTTGGCTTTAGCAATGCGTCACCAGAAAAACTGTATATTCCGACTGATGACAAGCCAAACAGTCCGACAGTAGAGGATCAGATGAAGGATCCAAATTCTCTGTATTACGAGGTGAAAAAGCTGATTGCGCTTCGAAGAGAGCACAGTGCTTTGTTAAGTGATGGCAATATTGAGTTTGTATCAGATGGAGCAGATGGATCACCGCTTGCGTATATTCGAAGCAGTGCCGATGAGAAAATTTTGGTTGTCGTAAATCCAGCCGATCGCGAGGCAGTTTTGAATGTGCCGGGTGATTGGAAAGAAACTCTCTATGAGATTGGCGGCGCAGTGGTCGTAGAGGATGGTAAGATTGTGATCCCATCAAAGTCAGCAAACTTACTGCGATAAAATAAAATATTCACAAATATGGTTTTACAAATGTAGTGTTTTACCTTATTTGATAGAAAAAAATACAAAATTTGAGGAAAATTCATGATATATTTTCAGTGTGATTACGAGGAGGGCTGTCATCCGGCCATTTTAAAAAGACTTAATGAGACAAATCTGGAGCAGACGGTAGGATACAGTATGGATCCGTACTGTGCGAGTGCAAGAGAAAAGATTAAAAAGGCGGTTGGAAGACCGGATGCCGATGTGCATTTTCTTGTTGGAGGAACGCAGACTAATATGACTGTCATTGCGGCAGCGTTAAAGCCGTGGCAGGGCGCAATCTGTGCCGATACAGGTCATATTGCGTGCCATGAAACTGGAGCAGTCGAGGCAACTGGTCACAAGGTATTGACATTGCCGTCAAATGATGGAAAGATTACGGCAGCTCAGGTTGAAAAGACTGTGAGAAAGCATTATGAGGATGGCAGTCACGAGCATATAGTTCAGCCAGGTATGGTATATATTTCATTTCCGACTGAAAGCGGAACACTTTACAGCAAGCAGGAACTGACTGATATATATGCAGTCTGCAAAGCACATGATCTGCCGCTGTTTATTGACGGTGCACGCCTTGGCTATGGCTTACA
>CAUCWU010000398.1 GCA_958446555.1 uncultured Lachnospiraceae bacterium
TTGGGTATCTTCATGGCAAAAAAAACATTATCCAAGCGTTATTCTGGTGTGCTTGCACACCCGACAAGCTTCCCTTCTCCATACGGAATCGGTGATTTCGGAAAGGGTGCTTACGATTTCATTAATTTTCTAACCGGTGCCGGTCAGAGTTTATGGCAGATCTTGCCGCTCGGACACACAGGATACGGCGATTCCCCGTATCAGGCATTCTCCGCATTTGCCGGACAGCCGCTTTTAATCAGCCCGGATGAGCTGATCAAGGATGGTCTTCTCTACGGTGAGGATCTTCGCGATTATCCGCATTTCAATCCTGATCACATCTACTATGGAGACGTGATTCCGGCAAAGCTTCGCGTTTTGCATCGCTCCTATGAGATCTTCAAGGAGTCTGCTGACATCTGTCTGTTAAAGGAATATGATGTTTTCTGCGAGCAGGAAAAGGATTGGCTGGATGACTATGCACTGTTTATGGCTGGTAAGGACGCACACGGCGGTGCCTGCTGGTTAGAGTGGAAAGACGATCTTCGTGATCCAAACGAGGAGATCAAGGCTGCATGGCGTGATCGTCTGTCTGATTCCATCGGTTACTACAAGTACATTCAGTTTATCTTCTTCCGTCAGTGGAATGCAATTCGTGACTATGCCCATGTAAACGGCATTCAGATCGTCGGTGATATTCCGATCTTCGTTGCTCTTGACAGTGCTGATGTTTGGGCAAACCGTGAGCTGTTCCAGCTTGAAGAGGATGGCTACCCAACTGTTGTTGCTGGAGTTCCACCGGATTATTTCTCTGCTACCGGACAGCTTTGGGGCAATCCTTTGTATGACTGGGATTACCACAAGAAGACCAAATATGACTGGTGGATGCGTCGTATCAAGGGTCAGTTAAATATGGTTGACTACATCCGTGTAGATCATTTCCGTGGTTTTGAGCAGTATTATGCAATTCCATACGGTGAGGAAACTGCTATGCACGGCAGCTGGAAGAAGGGTCCAAACGAGGATCTGTTTTTACGCATGCAGGAAGTATTTGGCAAGGATCTTCCAATTTGGGCTGAGGATCTTGGTATCATCACTCCTCGCGTTGAGAAGTTAAGAGATGACTTTAACCTGCCTGGCATGAAGGTATTACAGTTTGCATTTGGTGATCCGAAGGACAACGATATCTTACCTCATCGTTTCACAACCGAAAACTGCATCTGCTACACCGGAACACATGACAATGACACCACAATGGGCTGGTATCAGACTCTTAAGCCAGCTTTGCAGGATCGTGTTCGCCGCTACTTAAATACTGACGGAAATATCATTCATTATGATATGATCCGTGCGGCTATGGGTTCTATCGCACGCTACGCTATTTATCCTGTTCAGGATCTTTTGGGTTTTGGCAGTGACTGTCGTATGAACACACCATCTGTTGCCGGCGGCAACTGGGCATTCCGCTTCCGCAAGGATCACCTGACTCCTGAGTTAGCAGCAAATCTTCGCAAGATGACTGAGTTATTTGGCAGATGTGAGCCGCTTGAGCCAATCGAGGAAGAGGAAGGACCAGAAGGCTCCATTAAACCTGGCGAGACTGCACCTGGACTTGCTCCAGAGGAATAAATTGAATTGAGGTTTCCATGATAAGACTTATACTAGTTTTGCTTATTGCCATTCTTTATCTGGTAATTGGATGCATACCTGCATTTATCTTATGGTTAATTGGCAAAAAAAATCCCGATCTTAAAGATCGGATTTCCAGACGCATGATTCAGTGGATCTTTGGTGTGCTTCTCTTTGTAAGCGGCACCAAGGTCAAGGCAGAGGGCCTTGAAAACATTCCAAAGGATCGCGCCGTGCTGTATGTAGGCAACCATAGAAGCTACTTTGATATCATCACATCCTATCGCCTGCTTCCAGGTATTACCGGATATGTGGCTAAAAAAGAAATGGCAAAGGTTCCGCTTCTTCGTCTTTGGATGCGCTATATTCATTGCCTGTTCTTAGACAGAAGCAACGTAAAAGAGGGTTTAAAAACAATCCTTGCTGGTGTCGATGAGCTTAAAAATGGTCATTCTATGTGGATCTTCCCAGAAGGCACTAGAAACCGTGGTGAAGAAGGCAGTATGCTTGAATTTAAGGAAGGAAGCTTAAAGATGGCTGACAAGGCTGGATGTCCTGTTGTTCCTGTTGCAATCGCACACTCAGCAGATGTTTTGGAAAATCACTTTCCATTTATCCGCCGTGCTGCGATCACAATTCGATTTGGTGAGCCGATTGACTTAAAGAGCCTTCCTCGCGAACAAAAAAAGCAGGCTGGTGCTTACACTAGAGCAAAGATTCAGGCGATGCTTGACGATATTTTAAAAAATGAGTAAGCATTAAAGATGCCTGTGGGACTATTAACCCACAGGCATCTTTTTCTTTTTTTCAATTTCATTGATAAACCATTTTCCAATCAATCCGCAAAGAATTCCAACTACAACTCCACCCAAAATATCGGTCGGGTAATGTACGTACAGATACATTCTTGAAAATGCAATTAGTACTGCCAGTACCAGTGCTGTCCAAGCAAGTTTCTTTTCTCCTGCAAGAAAAAGAGCTGTAACTACCGTCAAAGCCATTGCCGTGTGACCCGACGGGAATGAATAATCGGTTGGCTTTGCAATCAAAAGCTGCACGGCTGTGTTGACATTAAAAGGTCTTACCCTTGCGAATACATTTTTCAAAATAAGATTCACTACAATAATGTTAATCACAAGTGATGCTGTAACAATACTGCCTGTTTTTCTTTTTCTTGGAATCACAAGCAAAATGATTGCAAGTGCAATCCAGACGATTCCGGCATTTCCAAGAGTTGTGATAAATCGCATCACCTGATCTAATATTGGTGTTCGCAGAGTTTGAATCCAATCTAGTATCTTAATTTCCATTCTTCTCACTTCCTTTATCAATTGCATTCCAACAATCGCATAGACTGCCTGTGTGTGATATTTTTCCCTTACCATGTCAACATTTATGTGAACATT
>CAUCWU010000399.1 GCA_958446555.1 uncultured Lachnospiraceae bacterium
ATGATCTCTAACAGATCAGCAGTTGTCGCATTTGGAAAATCCATCAAAAGCTTTTCTGCATTGATGATCTCACCCAAATTGTGAGGCGGTGTGCTCGTTGTCATACCAACTGCAATACCCTCTGAACCGTTGATCAAGAAATTCGGCACACGAACCGGTAAAACGGACGGCTCTTTTTCCGTCTCATCGAAGTTAGGAACAAAATCGACAACATTCTTGTCAAGATCGGCCAGATAAACCTCCTGTGTGAACTTCTTTAAACGAGCCTCTGTGTAACGCATTGCAGCAGCACCGTCGCCCTCAATCGAGCCAAAATTTCCATGTCCATCCACAAGAGCCATGCCCTTTTTAAAATCCTGAGAAAGCACAACTAATGCATCGTAAATTGAAGAATCACCGTGCGGATGATATTTACCCATCGCATCACCGACAATACGCGCTGACTTTCGATGTGGCTTATCTGCATTCAGTCCAAGCTCATCCATCGCAAAGAGCACTCTTCTTTGAACCGGCTTTAGTCCGTCTCGAACATCCGGGACTGCACGAGCTGTGATAACAGACATCGAGTAGTTGATGAAGGATTTTCGCATCTCAGACGAATATTCCGTTGTAATAATTGTTTCTGCCATTTATTTTAAATTCCATACCTTTCTTAGATTTATAGAATATATAATGCCTACGAATTGCTCCGTTGCTATGAACTCCCGCAATTCTAAAAATATTCGGCATTATATATCCAGTTCCGCCTCTCGTCCATGCTTATGGATGAACTCTCTTCTTGGCTCAACATCACTGCCCATCAAAAGCTCTGTCATCTCGTTTGCAAGTCTTGCATCCTCGATCTCGACGCGCTTTAAGCATCTGCTCTCCGGATTTAGTGTCGTCTCCCACAGCTGAGAGGCATCCATCTCACCAAGTCCCTTATAACGCTGAAGTGTGAAATCCTTGTGTGTCTTTCTGTACTTATCGAGTGCAATATCATCATACAGATATTGCTCCTGACCTCGCTTTGGAACTGCCTTATATAAAGGTGGCATTGCAATATAGACATGTCCCTCCTGAATTAACTCTGGCATAAAGCGATAGAAAAATGTCATTAAAAGTGTACTGATATGTTCACCATCGACATCGGCATCGGCCATGATAATAATCTTATCATAGCGAAGCTTTGAAATATCAAAATCGTTACCGTACCCTTCGGAAAATCCACAATTAAATGCCTGCACCATGGATTTGATCTCTGCATTGGCAAGCACCTTGTCAATCGAAGCCTTCTCTACATTTAAAATCTTTCCACGGATTGGAAGAATTGCCTGATAGCGTCTGTCTCTGGCTGTCTTTGCTGAACCGCCTGCTGAATCTCCCTCTACGATAAAAATCTCACACAAACTACTATCCTTGCTCTCGCAGTTTGCAAGCTTTCCATTTCCATCAAATGAATACTTCTGCTTTGTTAAAAGATTGGACTTTGCTTTTTCCTCTGCCTTTCGAATCTTAGCTGACTTTTCTGCACAGCCAATAATACTCTTTACTATCTCAACATGCTTATCAAAATATAGCTCTAACTGTTCTCCTGTTACATTGATCATAGCCTTGGCTGCATCCTGGCTTCCAAGCTTGGTCTTTGTCTGTCCCTCGAAAATCGGGTCTGGATGCTTAATTGCGACAATTGCTGTCATACCACAGCGTGTATCTGGCCCTGTAAACTTCGCAGGATCCTTTAAAATGCCAAGCTCCTTTGCATAGCTATTGATTTCCTGTGTGAACTTTGTCTTAAATCCAGTTAAGTGGGTACCACCATCTGTATTATAAATGTTGTTACAATAGCTTAACAGCTTCTCCTCAAATAAGTTCACAAACTGAAAAGCAACTGTTACCTCAATTCCATCACTCGTTCCAGTGTAAGTGATGATATCATGAACCGTTTCCTTTCCCTTGTTTAGCTCGCGAATGTAAGCAGAAATTCCATCCGGCTCATAGTAGGTAATAGTCTCCTCCTCACCACTTCTCTTATTAGTAAAGACAATCTCTAGTCCCGGATTTAGATAAGTTGTCTCATGAAGACGGCTCATAATCGGCTGTGCCGAAAAGCGAGTACGCTCAAAAATCTCAGCATCCGGCTTAAAGTTGATCCAGGTTCCGGTCTCTTTTGTCCTTCCCTTCTTTGGAAGAAGGCCATCCTTTAACTCAATAACCGGCGTTCCTCTCTCATATTTATCGTAATAAATCCATCCGTCCTTTGCAATACGGATTTCCAAATATTCAGAAAGTGCATTTACAACAGAGGAACCAACTCCGTGAAGTCCTCCACTTGTCTTGTAAGCGGTATTGTCAAATTTACCACCAGCATGAAGAGTCGTAAAAATAACACGCTCTGCCGATACGCCAAGCTTATGACGGTCTACCGGAATTCCTCGACCGCTGTCCTTTACCGTGACAGATCCGTCATTTTCCAGTGTTACCTCTATATGATTACAAAAACCTGCTAAATGCTCATCTACTGCATTGTCTACAATTTCATATACCAAATGGTTTAAGCCCGAGACGGATACGCCTCCTATATACATACCCGGACGCTTGCGGACTGCTTCAAGTCCCTCAAGTACCGTAATACTGTCTGCATTATATGCTGCCTGTTTTGCCATTTATCGTTCCTTCCTTATCTCAATCATCACTAATCTTCATCATGTCCGCTAACTTTATACCATTGAATGATTCTTTCTGTCAAGATGTTCTTATCTACTGATCTTACTGATTCGTTGTATTTGTAAGGTATTTATTGAACAGATGTTTGGTGTAAGTTTCAAAAAAAATGCTCTGCTAATGCAGAGCACAACAGCTTGTAGGAGAATCGAACTCCTGTTTTCGCCGTGAGAGGGCGACGTCTTAACCCCTTGACCAACAAGCCATATTTTATTTTCTTTGCCTAAAAGGCAATCGAGGCGACAAGATTTGAACTTGCGACCTCTGCGTCCCGAACGCAGCGCTCTACCAAACTGAGCCACACCTCGAAG
>CAUCWU010000400.1 GCA_958446555.1 uncultured Lachnospiraceae bacterium
ATCCTCTAGTTTTTCCACTTTTCTTTCCAATTTATCAAGTTTATTAAGTAATGCTTCTAATTTATTGCGATTTGAATCTCTTACCAGTGTACAAAATTTTGTATTCATTTTAATAGAGAAGACTGTACCATGAAATGTATCCGTAATGACATAATCTGCATTTTTGAAATAGGAAAATACATACAACGGATTGCAAATTATATTTTTATCCGCAATATTTGAATAATGTCCAACACATATAATCCTCTTATTGTGCCTTTTTGCAAATTTTTTTATATAGTTTTCTTCTTCTCTGCTTAATCTGCCCGTGTATGCATATAAAATGATATAATCTCTTTCATAAGTCGTATACTCTGCAATTTCTTGTGTAAAATCATACATCAGAACTGGATCCATATGAATTTCCGGAGAGTAACCGAGCAATTGTCTAACAATATGAGCACTATTTTCATCACGCACAGAAATAGCTGCAAATCTTGACAGCATTGTTTTAATTTCTTGCGCAATCCCTGTATCTACCAAATCTTCATAACGTGTGCTTCCAAAAGAAGCCGCATATGAAACAATCTTGGAGTGTGCATATCCATCTCCAAATAATTGCTTAGAATATCCTACTGGATATGGTTGAAGGCAATTAAATACTTCATCACTTCCAATCACTAACGTGTCAACCTCACAGTCATAATTCAGTTTATCAACCCCAATATCCTTTAAATCCAGGATTAGATTTCTTTCTATTTCTTTGAAAAAGTTCTTTTTTTTCAGATAATTCCATGGGGTTCTGTTTTTCAGAATCTTATCCACTATGCTTTCAGCTTTAGACTGCGGTTTTTTTAATCTATTTGTAATATCAACACCAAATCTGTAATCTATAAATTCAACTTCTGATTTTGAAACCGACTCAATCATTTTTTTCAAACCATACGCTTGCAAAAAAGATCCATAATTAATAATCCTTTGCATAGACATAATACCGATTTTTTTATCCATCTACTCGTTTCTCCTCTATCTCATAAATATATACGGTACTGTTTGATGCGCACCAACAAATACAAAATAGTACCACCAATAAAACATATAATATCCTATGATTAACGGTCGAATAATTATTCCGCTTTTTCTTGGTTTTAATGCACTCATTGCCTGTGATATGACAAGCACCTCAAAAATCGCAAAGTATAAAGCAATTCTTCCACCATACCCGCTCACACTGGTAAACTGTGAAAACAAGACTGCATATACCTCCATAACCAAGAAAAATGAAATGTCTTCTCCATCTTTTCTCAAATATCTATAACTCCAGATGATCAATATTATTTGAGGAATACGGATTAAAAGCTGGTTTGGCATAAAAACCAATTTTCCTGTAACGTAGCTGACATATTCCCCAAATCCAACAGCCGACAAAGCAGACACAATCGCGGACATCATAATCATCACTACGAAACCAATCCCCATAGATATCAGCATTCTAGGAGTTTCATTTCTCTTACTAACATTGTTTCCTGTTATGCTTAAAGTTGTTCCTTTGACAATATAATCATACAGAAGATAAATCAGTAATATCAGCAATGAGCTTGTGTGGAATAAGAAAGCAATAATCACACAGATAAACGCATTTTTCTTTTCTGCATTTTTCCAATATTCAAATCCCAGGACTCCTAAAGACATAGCGATTGACTGACGCATCATATTCATCGAGGGATTATAAAATGCCATGCAAAAGACAAACATCGCCATCCCAAGGCTTGTGTTCTTATCTTTTCTAACGGCAACATATAGTGGCAGAATCACACATAATTCCAGTATAGTTTGAACGCAATATAATGAACCTGTAATTTTTGTTACAATCAAAACTAATAACGGAAACAATGGTTCCATATCCTTCACATAATCTGTTGTCCATGTGAAAGCATGGAAAGATGAGTTCAAATACTCACCAATGCTATGGCTTCTTTTCGCTGCCTCATAAACAGGCATTAAATAAACTCGTGTATCTGTTCCAACACCCACCGCTCTCATTCCTGCTAACAAACACAATGCCATAACTGATATGAATACAATCGGTTTCCTTTGTGTATATTTCACCCGATCAGAAAGCGCAAAAAGACCTATCGAAATCATAAATACAACAATATATGGTGTCATCTCTTTTTGCCTCCCCTCTTTACGCCTTCCACTTCCTATTTCTCGCAACGACAACCTTAAGTGCTATTCTATTTCCAAATAATGATATCGCAGCAAAAGCCCGTAATCTCTTTGGGGCATTACCATCTTTTAGCACATTCATCCGATGCGATTTCAATACACTCTGAATGCGTTTATTCTGAAACTCTGAAAGCTGTGGATTTCTCGCAGCAATATCATATACAACATTTATATATTGAGTCGACAGTGCGTTATCAAATTGTGTTTTTCCTTTTACCGCTCTTGCAATATCATCGATAGCATCCAAAGCTTCTAAATGCTTTTCCTTATATCCAGAAACGACGATGCTTCCCTCATCGCGATAATAGTAAAAATAACCATCAAATCCCACATAGGTTACATTTTCACTCTTCAAAATTGTTTTATAGATTGTAAAGAGATCTTCAGAGAATTTTCCATAGGGGAATTCAACACCTGTAAACAGACTTCTTTTAAAAAGTTTTCCACATGCAGACGTGCCAAATGGTGTACCATATAGCATCCGAATCAAAGCATCTTCATTTTTGTAACTGGACACTTTCCAATCTATTACAGTATTTTTATCATCGCGTCTGCTCGTCCTCTTCATATTGGCAATAGCTATATCAGAATTGTTCTCTGACATAGCTTCAAAAAGAATTTTCACAAAATCCTTTGAAATATAGTCGTCACTGTCAACAAAAGTAATTAAATCTCCTGTTGCAACTTTCATTCCAGCATTTCTGGCATCAGACAAACCACCATTTTTCTTATGAACAACCTTGATTCTGCAGTCCATTGCTGCATAGTCATCGCATATTTTTCCACATAAATCTGGAGACTCGTC
>CAUCWU010000401.1 GCA_958446555.1 uncultured Lachnospiraceae bacterium
GATGACGATGCAATTGTAGCATACGAGAAAAAGCAAGAAGAGGAGATTGCAACATTAAAGGCATTTGATAAGACAAAGCTGACAAGACAGCAGCAGATGTTATATGACAAACTGCTGGATCAGTTTGACCTAAATGCAAAATATAACGATATGTTTGACTTTTCTTCGCTGATTGGTGGATCAAGTGGTATTGTCAATTCACTTGCAGATAATTTCCAAAACTACCTGTTCATTGAGAAAAAGGATGTTGAGGATTATTTGAAATTTTTAGCAGATATTCCAAACTATATTGACTATGCAATTAACTATACAAACGAGTATGCAGAGTATGACCTCGTACCGTCTAAGTATATGTTGCAAGTCAATATAGAGACAATTGACGAACTCGTAAGTGGTGATACCAATGTATTTTTGCAGGGCTTCGACAAAAAGATTGAAGAAGCTTCCTATCTGTCTGATGAGGAGCGTGCACAGTTTCAATCAGAAAATAAAGAACTGGTTGAGCAAGTGGTAAATCCGGCATTTGAAAAGTTAAAAACTCAGCTTACTGAGTGGAAGGATACGCTTAACGATTGGAAAGGTGTCGGTGCATATGCAGAGGGAAAAGATTACTATCAGTATCTGATTGAGACGACTGCCGGTGTATCAATGGATGCAGAGGAACTGTATGAATATCTGGGCGGTAAGTTAGATGAAACAATGAAGCGCTTCTTGGAGCTTTTGGACAAAGAAGATATTTCTAATGGTTATCAGGAATCCAATTATGGCTTTGAAGAAAAAACACCGTATGAAATTTTAGATGCACTTCGAAGCTATACACAGGAAAACTTCCCAACAATCAATGATCCGGGCTATCAGGTTGAAGAGCTGCCAAAGTCGCTTCGAAGTGATAGTGTGTTGGCTTATTATGTGACCCCGCAGAGTGACAATGATACGATCAACCAAATTTGTTTGAATCCAGATGCGCTTGGCGATGATCTTGGTGTTCTGTATGAGACACTTGCACACGAGGGTTATCCGGGACATCTGTATTGTATCAACTATATCAAGCAGCAGGGCTGGCATCCGGTCAACTCACTTGTATCCAATCTTGGTTTTGATGAGGGATGGGCAGAGTATGCAGCTCGCCTCTCATTAGACAGTTGGGGACTGGATCCAGATATGATGGAAGTGGTATTTTTGGATCAAGAGATTAATTATCTTTTAATGGGATTGTCAGATATCGGTGTAAATTACGCTTCATGGTCAATTGATGAGGTCTATAATTTATGGAAGTCATATTTTGAGATGGATAATGCAGAGGATGTGCGCAATATTTACGATACCTGTCTGGCAGAGCCGGCTACAATTCTAAGCTATTCAGTTGGCTATTTCCAGATCTGTGATTTGGAGGAGGAGGTAAAGACACTGCAGGGTGATGCCTTCGACCACAATCAATTTGTAGAGGAACTGCTATCAGTTGGCAGTGGTTCCTTTGATCTGATCCGCGAGTATGTGTTAGAATGGGCGAAAGAAGTGTAACCTCTTTTGACTGAGAGTATACGAGACTTTTTGACAAACATTCGTATGTCAAGCTTTTGATTGCCTACGTCTACTTTCATGTTCAAAAAGTTGAAACATACTTGACAGCAATAGTAACGCATGGTAAACTGATGCTATACGGTAGAAAAGAGTAAGAATTTATCAAAAATACATAAGAAAAGCAAAAAACACCAAAAACAAAAGTTTGCAGAAGCAGAAGGTTTTCGGTGTTTTTTTGTACCTTTTTATAACATAGTCTAGCGCACGGCGAGAAGAGGAGAACCAGATGAACAAAAAAGGAAAAAGAAGACAGCGTGTATTTTTGACAGTAATGACGGCTTTAGTGGCATCATGCGAGATCACTTCCTATGCATTTGAGGAAGAGACAAGTAAAGAAACAATTGATTCTGAATGGACGGAAGTTTACACCTATCTGTCAGATTCAGAAGAATCGCATAAGAATTTTTTGCCTGTCCAAAAGGATGGAACTCTCTATGAGGTTAGCGATATTCAGTATGAGGTGACACCACTTACCAGTGAATTATCCAAGCAAAGTGGTGATTTGTGGGCCTATGCTACATATGAGCCAGAGCAGGAATTAGAGGAAAGTGGGTTGCACTATATGCTTAGTGAGCTTACAAAAGAAGAGTGGACACAGAATGAACGTTTTCAGACTGTGACTCAGTATCAATCCTACGTAGAAGGTCAGGAAATACCCGAAAGCATAGAGGTTGCGTCATCAGATGATATCACCAAAGATACGATAAACGGTACGATTTTTCGCACGGATTTGTGGGAAGACGGTGCTGCTTGGCAGGAAGGTGGGTTAGACCAGTGGATTGTATACAGTTGGAGTGACGAGGCATGGATGCTGAACGTAGATGGAGAAGTGTTCTATGCGACAGAGGAGAGTCCGTGGTTTGATGGCTGTGAACAAATTCTTTTGAAATATTTGCATTTGGATGAAGCATTTAATCAAATTACGTCGGCTGAGTGGGATGGTGATAGCTGGCAAAATGAAGATGGCAGTTGGGGACGAACTGCTCATATTACAGGAAATCGGATGGCAAAAAGATACCAAGCTGTCTACAGTGGCGATCTACCAGAAAATGATTTGTCAATGGTGCGTTACACGGCACATTATACCTCTGATCCGTGGCAGTATCTCATATCTGCAACAGTAACTTATAAGCAAAAAGAAAATATAGAGGACTCTTCATCTGAAAAATCCTGGTATTTACTTCTTGCCGTATTAGCAGCTGTCAGTGTAGGGTTACAGGTTGCCTTAATTTTCGTCTTAGCAATGCATAGAAGGTAGCGGAACACCGAGTAGAGGTACGTAGCTTAGATGCCTGTGAACAAAAAATAAAAAAATGAAAATTTATAAAAAAACTTGTTGACAAATGCCTTGTGACGTGCTATTATAATGAACGTTGCAAGGCTTGTTGGTCAAGGGGTTAAGACGTCGCCCTCTCACGGCGAAAAC
>CAUCWU010000402.1 GCA_958446555.1 uncultured Lachnospiraceae bacterium
GTTTTATGAGACGCCAGTACATCGTGTACATAGTTTAGAAGCGGTAGGAGCAGGAGATGCATTTGCAGCAGCATTGATTCATATGCTGAAAAAGAAAGAAAATCCACAGTATACGATTGATTTTTCAATTGCAGCCAGTGTATTGAAGCTGATGATTCAACATGATTTTAATATTGTAACAGAAGAAGATATTATTCATGTTATGAAATCAAATGATGTAAACTTGCAGCGCTAAAATTGGTCCTCAAAAGATATTATAACAAACAATATAACACAAAAGTAGCATAACTTATAAAACAAGAAAAATACTACCATAATAGGATAGCGTATAAGAGAGGAGAAAACATGAAGCTTGCAGAAGCATTACAGGAAAGAGCAGATTTAAATAAGAAAATTGAGCAGCTTCGTTCTCGTATTACGAGCAATGCATTGATGCAGGAGGGAGTTTTGCCAGTAGAAGATCCAGAACAGCTTTTAAAGGAACTCGATGAATGCCTTAATCAGCTTGAAAAGTTGATCATCGTAATTAATAAAACAAATATGGCAGTTGTATCAGACGGTGAATTGCTGTCAGATCTGCTTGCAAAGCGTGATGTTTTAAAATTGCGTATTGCAAGTTTTCAAAATACAATTTCAATTGCAAGTAATCTGTGCTTTAGATCACGCGGTGATGAAATTCGCCAATTATCAGCAGTTGATGTGAAGGCACTGCAAAAAAAGGTAGATGCTTTAAGCCGTGATTATCGAATATTGGATAATCGAATTCAGGCAGCAAACTGGACAGCAGATCTGATAGAGGAGTGAAAAGATTGTAAGGTAATTAAAAACAACAAAAATTAAGATAAGATAGCGGTAACTGTGTGAGTGAATATCAGCTCAGCTGCAGAGCACAAAGCAGCAAAAACATATAGAGGGCGGAAAAAACATGTGAGGGAGAGCAGTATAAAATCATTGTAATCTCCAGCATCGTTACATGCGCATAGAAATTTTTTATCGTTACTACCAGATATTAACACACAGCGAGGGCGGGAGAGGGGTATTATCGAATCTAATTTTGTTACAAGAAGCTATGACATCGAATTATTGTAAGATGTCATAGCTTCTTGTTTGTGAAAATATAATAACATAAAAGTAGCATAACTTAAATAGCATAAAATTTTCCACCCAGAACTTCTCCTTCAAAACAACATTCCTAACACACCAAAAAGCAAAAAATAGAAGAGGAGAAACAACACAGATTCCTCCTCTTTTTCTTATATAAAATTAGTCGTTAGACATACCACTCACAAGAACTTTTTCTTTTGCAGCATTCTTTTTGTCATTTTCCTGCTGTTGTTTTTTTGCAGCTTCTTTACCAAGAGCAAACGGAATTTTATCGCTTCCGATAAACTGAACAAAACGAAAATCATGTACATTGTGGCGAATGATCCAATCAATATACGTCATGAAATAATGAGCAGTTAATAAATAGCCCATTGCATTCATATGACCACAGAAATACTTACTGCGAAATTCTTCATCATATTTCGGAGCCTCATGATACAAGTCAATTACGTAACAGTTTTTCAAATAATCAGCGATTTCATGAAGTGCCTTTGCGTGTGATTCCTCTTTCCAGTTTCCAGTACCTTCATCTGGCATTGTTACCAGAAAAAATTTGGTGTGAGGTTGCATCTTCTGAATACGCTGGATAATCTTTGCGTACCAGCCAACAAACGTATTTGCATTCTTATTATAATCTTCAAGACAAATATCTGTTTTTGCCGAACCAACATTTCCTTCGTACAGATCATTTAAGTTGTTTTTACCCTTTAAATCATTTACACCGAGTGCAATGATATAACCCTGCTTTAAATTAAATGGGTCAAATAAGTGTGCAATATCTGCATTTGGTCCGTCCTGCTTGTCCGCTTCCTGATACATATGAAAAGCGGTCATACCACCGCGCGAAAAGTTCGTTACTGAAATACCCGTGATGCGCTCAATTTGTTTACCCCAGGAGTATTCATAAAAGTCCCAGTAGCCCTTTTGACCATTATCCCAATATTCAAATTCACCGCTCGCAAGACTGTCTCCAATGCATCCAATCGTGCGAAAGATGTTCATCATGCCTCCATCTCGAATTATATTTTGCAGTGGGCAATCTTCAAAATCTTCATGTGTACTCATAATAAGCCTCCAACTTGTAATTATACAGAGAAGCATAAAATTATTTTTTATGCATTCTGAATAGTAAATTCAACTTTATTATAGACAACTATATTCTAATGTCAATTACAAATATTGTGTTCTTTATTTTTTATCTAAAGCCTTTAACAGTTCATTTTGCAGTGCCTCAATTTTCTTATCTTTTTCTATACGCACTTCATTAAGTTCTTTTTGATGTGCTTGTGATAATTCTAAACGAAGAGAGAGCAGTGCGGTTTTAGCTTCTTGAAGGGCACTCTGATCAGAAAGCTGTCTGGTCTGCATATCAAAGAGCTGTTTTTGCAGAACGGAAATTTCTTCATCTTTTTCCTTTCGGATTGTTTCTTCTGCTTTATGTATTTCTTCTTTTTTTAATAACTCAGCCTCATAAGCAGCTTTCTCTTTTTCGGAAATAGTTTTGCGCAATTCTTCTTCAAATGCTTGTTTTTCTTTTCTGAAAGAAGTTTTTTGATCTTCCAATTGCTTTTCAAGCTCATGGAAGCGTGCTGCCATCTGATTATATTCTTCTTTCTCTTTTTCAATCTGTTTTACCTGAGAAAGAAGTACCTCATTCATTGCCTGCTTTGCATCAATTTGTTCGTTAGCAGCAGCCAGTGACTTTTCCAACCGTTCTATTGCAGCTGTCAATTCTTTATTTTTAGCCTGAAATTCGGCAGCTTCTTTTTGTGCATTTGTTTTCTCAAGTGTAAGCTCATTTACCATGCGATCACGCTGGCTTCTAAGTTCTTTTATCGTCTTGGCATTTTCTTCAAGCTGATTATGAAATTCACCGCGGATTCGATCATCAGATGATGATA
>CAUCWU010000403.1 GCA_958446555.1 uncultured Lachnospiraceae bacterium
ATTTGTGCTCAGCCTTTACAGGTACACAGTAACGGCCATTTCTCATTGTGATAACGCCATCCTGCAGATAAGTACGTGAGTTTACAACAAGACTGTTTAACTGCGTGCGAATCTTCTCGGCAGCAGTTTTCATGGCACGGCGCACAGAGCGAAGTCCGTTGCTTGCATCATCAGCGATCTCCTCCTCAGAGAGGATACAGCGGTCAATTTCCTTTGCAAGAGAAACGACAGGTGCAAGCTCACGAAACATTGCGTCAAGTGCATCGTCCTCCTCGCCAGGTTCATGGTCGCGCTTGCCATAGTCGCTTGCGCGAAGTGCAACGCGAAGAAGTGCGCTTACACGCAAAAGCTCAGCGATGCTTAATGATGAGCCAACCTTCAAACGAAGAAGTGAGTCGCGAATATCCTTTGCACCAGAAAAGGAGATGCTTCCCTTTCTAAGAATGCGTGCTAGTGCATCGCTTGTCTGCGCCTGCGCAGTTTTGATCTCTTGAAGATCATTCATCGGAACGAGTTCGCGACATCGCTTTTTGCCCATTGAGGTAGATGCATATTCCTCAAGCTGGGCGATAATTTTTGTATATTCAAGTGTTGCTAATGCTTTTTGATTCATAAAATTTCCCCTTAAATTTTGAAACATTTGCTGATCCTGTTATACAGGCAATTCTAGTATACTACAGGAAAAAAAGAAAAACCAGATTTTTCTTCTTTTTTAAAAAAGTTTGCGCTCGAAAAAGATTTACAAGAGTTGCAAACTTGTTTATAATAAGATAAATGGGAAAGATTTTTCTTTTCTGGAAAAACAATGGTAACTTATTATTTTAGTATTTATTTTATCGAAAAAAGAGAGAGGTAAAAGATTATGAAATACATTCAAGAGCTGCGTGAGGGAGAACGCCTGTCGCAGATTTTTTTCTGTAAAAATAAGACAATTGCAACAACAAAGGCAGGAAAGACCTATTATTCATTGACCCTGCAGGACAAGACTGGTGTGCTTGACGGAAAGGTATGGGAGCTGTCCGGTGCAATTGAGCATTTTGAGAATCTTGACTTTATTAAGATCGACGGTGACGTGACGATGTTTAACGGAAATTTACAGCTGAATTGTCGTCGCATCCGCAAGGCAAAAGAGGGAGAGTATGAGCAGAAGGATTATTTCCCAGTTTCCGAGAAGGATCCGGCAGTGATGTTTAAAGAGTTAGAAAGTTACATTCAGAAGGTAAAAGAGCCACATCTGCATGCACTTCTTGTCAGCTTCTTTGGTGATAAGGAATTTGCCAAGAACTTCTGTGCACATTCAGCTGCCAAGTCAGTTCATCACGGCTTTATCGGTGGTCTTTTGGAGCACACATTGTCTGTCACAAAGATCTGTGACTTCTTCTGTAATCTGTATCCGATCATCAACCGCGATTTGCTTTTGACCGCAGCAATGTTCCATGACATCGGAAAGGTAAAGGAACTGTCTGATTTCCCAGAGAACGACTATACCGATGACGGTCAGCTGCTTGGCCATATCGTGATGGGTGTTGAGATGATTGGCAGCCATATTCGTGAGATTCCGGGATTCCCGCCGGCACTTGCATCTGAGTTAAAGCACTGTATTTTGGCTCATCACGGTGAGTTTGAGTTTGGTTCCCCAAAAAAGCCGGCAATCATCGAGGCCGCTGCACTCAACTTTGCAGACAATGCCGATGCAAAGCTTGAGATCATGAAAGAACAGCTTGAGAATGCGATACCGGGCGAGTGGCTTGGATTTAATCGTTTGATGGATAGTAATATTAAGAAGACAGTGTTGCAGTAAATAATAGAATTTTACTGACTGATATTTAGAGTATTTATAAAAAAATATATGAGATAGATCTGGATAGATTCAGATAAAACCTGGAATTGGAGAGATGGAAGTGAAGAAAAATCAGGACTACATTGTAACAATCGAAGATTTAAGCGTGGAAGGCGAAGGCATCGGAAAAGTAAATGAGGCAGGGGAGAGTGGATTTCCCCTGTTTGTCAAGGATACGGTAATCGGAGATGTCGCAAAGGTTCGCGCGATCAAGGTCAAGAAAAATTATGGCTATGGACGCCTGATGGAAATCATTACGCCATCGCCAAACCGCGTTACGCCGCCGTGCCCGGTTGCACGCCAGTGCGGTGGTTGCACGCTCCAGTGTATGACCTATGAGGAGCAATTGGAATTTAAGCGCCGCAAGGTCGAGAACAATTTGCGTAGGATTGGTGGACTAAAGGAGATCGAAGTGCCAATGACACTTGGCATGAAAGAGCCTTGGCGCTACCGCAATAAGGCACAGGTACCATTTGGAATGAATAATGGGAAGATCTGTGCTGGTTTTTACGCAGGTCGCACCCATACAATTATTGACAGTGAGGACTGTCTGATTGCACCAGAAATCAATCAGACCATTATAAGAGAAATTAAGTCCTTCATGGAAGAATACCAGATCGCACCATATAATGAGGAGACAGGGACTGGTGTTGTGCGCCATGCGCTCATTCGTGTCGGCTATCATACTGGACAGATTTTAGTCTGTCTTGTCATCAATGCAGATCGTTTGCCTCATGCAGAAAAGTTAGTAGAGCGTTTACAAAAAATTTCAGATATGACTTCTGTATGCCTCAACATCAATAAGAAAAAGACCAATGTCATTCTCGGTGAGAAAGTGGAAACTTTGTTTGGGCCGGGCTATCTGGAGGACAAAATTGGTGAGGTAACATTCCAAATTTCACCGCAGAGCTTCTTTCAGGTAAATCCCCAACAGACCGAGGTTTTATATGGAAAAGCACTTGAGTTCGCAAATCTTACCGGACAGGAAACTGTGTGGGATCTGTACTGCGGTATCGGAACAATCTCACTATTTTTGGCGCGCAGTGCAAAAAAGGTCTACGGAGTTGAGATCATTCCGGCAGCAATCGATGATGCGCGCGGAAATGCAAAGAGAAATGGACTTGATAACACCGAGTTTTTCGTTGGAAAGGCAGAGGAA
>CAUCWU010000404.1 GCA_958446555.1 uncultured Lachnospiraceae bacterium
GATTGCACGAAAGATTAAAGGAAATAGAATTGTCCTTGCAAGTGCAGACAGCGGAGCCGAGCAAGAATTTACTGACATGAAGCAACTTCAGGATTCTAGCAATCCATATGATCCATTTGCACTTCATAAGGCAGCGTTGATTGCATGTGGTGTGATCCCTTACCGTGAAAATCGTTCCGTAGAGGAAATTACAAAGCAACTTGGTGGCGGCTTGTATCTGTCTACACGCGTAATTAACATTCCAAGAGGCTCAGGACTTGGGACATCCTCAATTTTGGCAGGTGCCTGTGTGAAGGCTCTGTATCAAATCACAGGACGCAAGTTGGAAGATGAGGAACTGTACAACCGTGTGCTTTGCATGGAGCAGATCATGTCGACTGGAGGTGGCTGGCAGGATCAGGTTGGGGGACTTGCACCCGGAATTAAGATGGTAACATCCCATGCAGCAGTCAGACAGCAGATTACCTGCACGCCATGTGTGATTAGCGAAAAGACAAAAAAAGAGCTTGATGAGCGTTTTTGCTTGATCTATTCCGGACAGCGCAGACTGGCGAGAAATTTGCTTCGTGATGTGGTAGGTCGATATGTCGGTGGAAATATTGATGCAGTAGAAGTGCTATATGAAATTCAAAGAAGCGCTGTTTTGATGCGATTTGAGTTGGAAAAGGGCGATGTTGATGCATTTGCAAGACTTTTAAATGAGCATTGGGAGTTGAGTAAGCGCCTTGACAGCGGTTGTACGAATGTTTGTATTGATATGATCTTTAAGGCAGTAGAAGATTTAATTGATGCAAAGATGATTTGCGGTGCCGGAGGAGGCGGATTCTTACAGGTTGTGTTAAAGAAGGGCGTAACCGCAGCCGAACTTCAGGAGCGTCTGTATGAAGTCTTCCAGGATAGTGGTGTTTCCGTATGGCAATGCCAGTTCGTGTGAGAAGATAAGGAGATTTTAGGTATGTTAAAAGGAATTTCACCATTGATTAGTCCAGAGTTGTTAAAGATTTTATGCGAGATGGGTCATGGAGATGAGATTGTTTTGGCAGATGCGAACTTTCCGTCAGAGACAACAGGAAAGCGTGTGATCCGTGCGGATGGAATTGGCGCTGCTGATTTGCTAAAAGCCATTTTGCCATTGTTTCCACTTGATACCTATGAGAAAGATCGCTTCATTTTAATGGAAGTGGTTCCAGGGGATCCAGTGGTACCGACAATTTGGGACGACTATAAGCAAATCTTGGAGGAAAAAGAGCCGGGAACTCCGGTAACGTTTATGGAACGTTTTGCTTACTATGAGAGAGCAAAGAAAGCATATTGCGTGGTAGCAACTGGAGAGACAGCTCAGTATGCGAATATAATCTTGAAAAAGGGTGTTGTGTATACGGAGTAAAAGATAAATAAAAAAGACCGCAGGAAGTGCTAAGGCACGGAGGGCGGGCTTTTTTTGCCATGCGCCTAGCGGTGTATTATTCGAAGGAGATTTTCGAAGCTATTGGCCTGAAACTGCGTCTTATCAACTATTGCTGCAAAGAAGAGGGTTTGTTTGTAATAAATTAAAACGAAAGTACAAAGTCACTTGAAAGATGATAGTCATTGTGCTAGAATGTGTTTATGAAAAGAAATTTTGAGACACGAATATTAATATATGGTCTTGGAGAATAGTGATATAGAACATAACGAAAACAGATGTGAATATTACCATAAGTTGCGTCAAATTTTAGTAAAAATGGCACTTGATGAAGGCGAAGCTCAAGAAGGGCAAGAAGAACAAGAAGGACAAGAACGACAAGACAAGGATTTATATGTAGGCTTGTCGGAAGAGGATAGCCGAAGCTTGAGGGAAAACGCTGACGATGCGGAAAATGTAAAAGATGATGAAAGAAAAAGTGAAAATGATGATGGAGCAGAAAATGATGATGAGGAAGAAGATGATAAGCGCGATGAAATAAAGCTTGTAATCACGGAAGGTTTCCTTAGATCGTACTTGAAGTATTTGAGAGAATGTAAGAAGTCACTTGAATTTTCAGTATCTTCCGAAGCTTTAAGGGCTTTTCGAAAGCGAGTGGAGAAAATAGGAAATATGAATATGGGAATGATATATGTTACACAAATTTAATTGAACTACAAAAATGGTTTGGGAATAAAATAAAAGTAAGAGGGGCTAATTGATTAATTAATAATTAATAATGGATAATGTATTATTAATAATTTTGTGAGGTATGGTTATGATTACAGTTGGACAAGAGAGAGTAATATTAAGGAGTAAGCAAGTTGCAGGAGGAGTTGAGGAGGAGATAATAGCGAAAGGAAACATAAAAAGTTGTTTTTTTGAGCTGAATACCCAAGCAGGAGTAAAGTTTGCTGAAGGAAATAAAGATGCAGGGCGAATTAGGCCGAAAGAGTATTTTCAAGAAAGTGAAACAATAAAAAGACTGCTTGGGTAAAGATGGAGGTCTGGTGGTCTGATCCGTTTTACTTCTAAATTGTAAGACGTTCAGACCCCTTTTACACCTCCTCTTCTTTTTTAAGGAAAAATATCTACTGCTCTAATGAAGAAAGCTTACTTAGGATTTGTTTGTTGTTAAAACCTTCGGCGTATAGCTTTTTTAAAATTTCTTCAATGGATTGTTTTTCTGTGATATTCACAGAATTTGCAGATCGAATGATATCATCTGCAATTCGATAATGATTTATAATAACTTCTGTGACTTTCTTTGTATCCTCTTTTTCTAAAAAGTGCACGATCTCACGGTGTGAGGCAATCAACTGTGCAATTTGATTTTTTGTGATATCTTTCCATGATATTAAAATATAACGATCTGAAAATTGGGATAAAGCTTCAATAAAGTTAATTAAAAAAGGATTACTAGAAAGTTCTGCAATTTTTTTATGAAAGTCTAGATCATATTTGGCAACTTGGGAAGTATCGGACATAGAAACTTCTTCCATAGAATTAACACATTCAGACAGATATTTAATAGACTTTTCTGATATATGAT
>CAUCWU010000405.1 GCA_958446555.1 uncultured Lachnospiraceae bacterium
CGTTCTCGATAGCGCATTCCGATTCCGCGTCCAGCCTTAAGCGCCGAAAACGGAAGCACCACGCTGATCATAAGATAGATTGGAATTAGGACCCATGCGTACAACGGATTGACGCAAAATGCCAGAATTACCGTTGTAAGCGGAAGCAAAATTACGGTAAACATCGGACCAATTGTGTGCGCAAAGAAAAATTCTAGCGTCTCGATATCCGACACGGCAATGTTCATCAGATCGCCCGTCTCCCTTCCAATCAGCCATGCCGGGGCCACGCGGTCAATCGAGTCAAATAGCTGCACTCGCATCTTAGCAAGAATGCCATATGCGCCCATATGAGAAAATACGCCCTCCAAATAACGACTCACTGCAATCAAAATCGCACAGCCAACGGTCAGTATTCCATACAGGGCAAAGTTGCCGCAAAAGCCTGCGGCGGCAAGAAGCCACAATGCACCAAAGCCCATTAGACCCATATGCGCTAGTGCACCAATGATACTTGAAAGCGTCGAAATCACCAGATAACCACGGATGGATTTTCCGATTGCAAGCAGGCGGCGGTTCATCTCTCCAATTGAATAGCTAAATTTTCGTTTCATTCTGCCACCTCCATTGCCTGCTGGCGCGTTACAAGCTCACGGTACAAGCCGCCCTGCTGCATCAGCTCTGCATGACTTCCACGCTGAGCCACCACTCCTTTTTCCAGTACATAAATACAATTTGCATTCTGAATCGTGGACATTCTGTGCGAGATGACGATGAGCGTTCTCGTCTTTGACAAACGGCCGATCGTCTCCCAGATCTCACGCTCACTCTGCGGATCGACACTTGAAGTAGCCTCGTCAAAGATCATATACTGTGCCTCTGAAAGCAGTGCTCTAGCAATTCCCATCTTTTGGCGCTGTCCACCGGAAAGCGCTGCTCCTGCATTTCCCACATCCGAGTCGAGTCCTTTTGGAAGCGTCTTTAAAAAGCTGCCAAGTCCAGCCTCCGATAACGCTTCTTTTAATTTTTCATCGTTTGCGTTTGGATCGGCGAGCAATAGATTCTCACGAATGGTTCCCGAAAACAGATTGACCTGCTGCGGAACCATGGCAATGTTTGTGCGAAACTGCTGCGGTGTGACGCTTCGATACTCCTTTCCTTCGATAAAAATCGTACCCTGATCTGGATCGCAAAAACGCATCAAAAGCGATGCCGCCGTTGATTTTCCACAGCCGGACAAACCAACGAGTGCAACCGACGAACCTCTTGGAATCGTCAGTGACACATCCTGTAGCGCTCTGCTGCGGCCCTCATAGCCATAAGACACATGCTCCATGCGAATTCCGTCAAAATGTTCTGGATCGGCCGGCAGCTCTGGATTGTACGGACGAGACGTATCGGTCTGCAAAATCTCCTCCACCTTTCCTGCCGCAGAGATCGCCGTCAGTGCGCTGTGAGAAGCACTCATCAACTGACGAATCGCAGAAAAATAGCTATAGGAAAGCATCAAAACGGTAAGTGCTTGCGCGATTGTAATATCACCATTTCGCATTCCGGTAATGCAAATCACAAGTGAAACCGTGATGGCCGCATAGATCAAAAGCTCGGTCACAAGGAAGGATGTGAAATTGATTTTCATGAAGGCATTGATATTTTTGTTTAACACATCTGCCTTCTCACCGAGCACGCGGGAATGCTCACGGTCACGATCAAACAGTTTCAGTGTCGTCAATCCGCGAAGACCATCCATGTAATAACCGGTCATATCATCTAATGAACGCCAATACGTCTTTCTGAGCGCCTCAATTTTTCCACGAAATACATTGTGAAGTGGAAAAAGGATCAGCGATACAAAAAGAAGAAGCACGGCCACGATAAGGGAAATATTCTTCAGATGGAAAAACAGGTAAATCGGCGCGATCACACTAAAAATCAGGCTCGGCAGATAGCTGCTAAAATACGCCTGCATCTGCTCCACCGCATCGACCGCCGCGGTAATCGCTGATGTCGGCCCGATCTTTTCAATGCCGCCCGCATCGAGTTCCATCACCTTTGAAAAGATTGTTTTTCGCATGGTGCTTCGCGCCTTTGCCGCCGTCTTGTATTCGATAAGTCCCTTGACAAGCTGCGCAAGAAACGTAAATACCGATGCGAGAAATGCCGCACCGACCGCACTTTTTACTGTACTTAATACCACCTGTGGCTCGAACAAACTGCCCAGAAACTGCGAAACAATTTCCGCTAGCGCTGTTGTTCCAACAAGCGTCAAAAAACTGACTGCGGCAATCGCAAGAATCCATTGCCACAGCCCCCTTGCCAGTCTCAGCAAAGTTTTGTTTAATAAAAGCATGGTTTCACCTCCGTCTGATTTGTACATTAATATGCTTGACATACGACCACAGTTAAATCTGTTGGCTTTTCTGTCTGACTTTTTTGACATGTACACTATCTATCATTATACTGTCAGTCTTGTTGACTGACAACTGATTAACCGAAGGACTATCGGTATTTATTTGTCATTTACTACCAGACATGGCTCATTTCATGGTTCTAATGGTTCTTACTCACCATTTTAACCTGAATTTACCGACATCAGCTAAGACAGAAATTTTATTTTCAATTATCAGGCTTTGTTTATTTTCATCCCTTTTTTATTAGAATCAAGCTTTGTTTTCGTGTTAATTCAAATTAATCTTTAGACACTGACATGATAGCTTCACCTTTCTTTGGATATTATATTTTTTTGCCTGGGACAGGCACTGGATGTACCTGAGTTGTTACGACTTTTGTCAAAACTGTGAGTAAAGATTTGAGCGTTTCAATGCCCTCACGGGCTTGAGTTGTTACACGATTGGCTGACTATTGGGTTAGGCAATAAATTGTTTCAATGCCCTCTCGGGCTTATACCTCATTTCTACAGGTAACAAGACCCACGTTATGTGTCTTGAGGATTTGTTTCAATGCCCTCTCGGGCTTATACCTCATTTCTACGGTACCCCTTCAAAAACCTAG
>CAUCWU010000406.1 GCA_958446555.1 uncultured Lachnospiraceae bacterium
CAATGATAAAGAAGCGCATTGACGATCGTGCCAGACGTATGTCCGGCTGCCGGATGGACAACCATTCCCTTTGGCTTATTGATCAGAATCACATCGTCATCCTCATAGAGAATATCTAGTGGAATGTCCTCTGCGACAACTTCAAGCGGCTCTGGCTCTGGAAGATCCACGCTAACCTCATCGTTTTCCTTTAGCTTCACGCCACTTTTTTTGACAGGGATACCGTTTACGCAGACATTTCCCTGCTCAATCAGCTTCTGCAAAAAGGAGCGAGTGAGTTCTTCATACTGCTCTGCCAAAAAGCGGTCAAGGCGAATGTTTGCATTCTCGCTTCCCACAATCAGACAGTCTTTTTCATTTTGATTTTCTATATTTAGCTCGTTTTGTTTACTCATTATTTTCCTGCCTTTCTTACTGGTTTTAAAAATGAAAAATCATCGTCCTTGTAGCAAGAAAACAGGGCAATCAAAAGGACAACTGTCGATATCGTGATATAACAATCTGCTACATTAAATACTGGAAAATTGATTGGCACAAAATAAATCATATCGACCACATAGCCTCTAAAGATTCGGTCAATCAGATTGCCTATTGCGCCTGCTGTATAGGTAACGCACAGAATACGAAGCAAGCGATAGGATTTTTGTCCAAGCAGATGCAGATAACAATATCCAAAGATTGCTACCATAACAGCAGTAATAATGAAGAAGAAAATCTTTTGATTTTCAAAAATGCCAAAGGCTGCCCCTCTATTTTCAACATAGGTTAATACAAACACCTTCGGAATCAGTGTGATGTCATGTGCTTTTAACACGGATACCGTAAGAAACTTTGTGAACTGATCAAATGCGATCAGAATTGCACACAAAAAAGCTGCGAATACCGCTCGTTTTTTTCTCATGCACACCACCTCACGCATCCAGACACACAAAATCGAGTGCTTCTCTCATCTCTTCCATCGTGACGGTCTGATCGACAACTGCCTCTCCAAGCGATTTTAATAGGATGAACCGGATCTGATTTCCCTGCATTTTCTTATCACTCTTTGTCGCCAAAAGTGCTGCTTCTTTATCCACCCCACTTACCGTGACTGGCAAATGGAATGCGGTAAATTCATCTAGCACAGTCTGAAGCTCTGTCTTAGTGAGATATCCTCTTTTCATGCTGATATAGGCGGCAGCGGCGGCTCCAATTGAGACACATTCCCCGTGATAAAGTTCGCCTGCCTTTTGTTTTTCAATTGCGTGACCAAGTGTATGGCCAAAATTTAACAATCTTCTTATTCCCTGCTCAGTTGGATCTTGCTCTACGACTTCACCCTTGATGCGACAATTATGATAATCCATCTCAATCAAAGTATTGGCATCCTGATTTACAATCTCCCCGTGATGTGTCTCAAGCCAGTCGAAAAATTTCTTGTCGCGAATCAAGCCATGCTTGACAACCTCTCCCATACCAGAAAGATAGTCGCGCTCGTCCATCGTAGAAAGTGTAGCGACATTCATATAGACAAGCTTTGGCATACAGAAAGCGCCTACCATATTTTTATAACCATCAAAGTCAACACCAGTTTTTCCACCAACACTGCTGTCTGACTGAGAGAGAAGCGTCGTTGGAATCTGAATGAAGGAAATCCCTCTTAAATAGGTTGCCGCTGCAAAACCGGTAATATCACCGACAACACCACCTCCAAGCGCTGCTAGATAATCCTTGCGATCAAAGTGTGCCTCAATCAGTTCCTTATAAATATCGCGAACAACATCAAGCGTCTTATGAAGCTCACCTGCCGGAAACTGGAAAGAAATTACCTTTGCGGATACTGGCTCTAATGCCTTTCGAACAGCGTCTCCATACAAATGACTGGTATTGGAATCCATCACAATGCAGACCTTTCGTCCCTCTAGACCAATCTCCTTTATCTTTTCTGCCAGCTTTTCAAAATTTGTCTCAAAAACAATCTCGTAAATCGGCTTATGCTCTGGATTGTTGATCATTAAACTTTTTGACATCGTGTTCCTCTCTTTCATTAGACGAAAACCTCTACGGTTGCCATCATTCTTCCTTTTTTCGTGACAGCAGAGGTCCCTTTATAGCGAAATTTTCCAAGACCGCGCACAGAAATCAAGTCATTTTCTTTTAACGTGTAGGCATTGGATGTGATCATTTTTCCATTTACCTGCACTTTCTCTTCGCTGATATAGCTGGTTAGTTTGCTTCTCGAACCAGAAAAGGCAAGGCCAATCACAGCATCCAGTCGCACTGATGCGATGCTTCCTGTCACTTCCTTTACTTTAGGCTGATAGTCAAACTCCTGCCAATCAATCTGCTTGCAAACGACACTGGTATGGCGAATCCTCGTTAAATTTTCACAAATATAGTCAGCAATTGACTCGGACACAATCAGATAAGCTTGCATGTCCTGCACAATGATGTCACCTGTTTTGGCTCTCGAAATTCCAAGATTCATAAGAGCGCCCAAATAATCTCGATGGGTCAGCTCCTCAGAAAATTTCTTCATCAGTGGCTGAACTGATAATAAAGAGATAGGAGCCGGGTATTCCTCCCCAACTCCTATTGGCTTATAAAATATTATCTTTCGTTCTGCTAACTCATAGCCACCGCACAGACTCATTGAAACCTGCGGAAGTTTGTCCTTTGCGAATGCCAAAAACAGATTTTGCTCATTGAGTGTCAGAAAATCGCTCCCCATCGGGTATCCTCTTCTGTCACAAGCATTTGCCAAATCAAGCAAATGGCTGCAAATCATCTGTTCCTCTTTGTTCATCTGATCACACCTTTAAGCTATAAGCTGCAAGATCAGAAGATGCATCATCTCCAAGAAGCTCGGTGAAATCACCAGACAGCTCTACATTGCTTGGTGTTGCAATGATGATCTTCTTGGAAATTTTCTGTAAATGTCCACCCATCGTAAAGCATGCACCAGAGATGAAATCAATGACACGCTGTGCTGTATCAAAGT
>CAUCWU010000407.1 GCA_958446555.1 uncultured Lachnospiraceae bacterium
GGGAACTTCATGCTCAGTGCGATACGGTTTCCGTCGATTGCCTTTACTAAAACCTTAACCTTGTCACCGCTCTTGAATACCTTCTTCGGGTTCTCAATGCGGCCCCAGCTCATCTCAGAAATGTGAAGCAGACCATCTGCTCCGCCTAAATCTACGAATGCACCGAAATCAGTTACGTTCTTTACAGTACCCTCAACGGTCTGACCAACCTCAAGTCTTGCAAAGAGCTCTTCCTGCATCTTCTGCTTCTTCTCAACGATTAACTGCTTGCAGTTACCGATGATTCTGTGCTTCTTCGGGTTGAACTCGGTGATGATAAACTCAACTTCCTGACCCTTGTACTTCTCAAGATTCTTCTCGTATACATCGGATACCAGGCTTGCCGGGATGAATACTCTGGTCTGATCAACAACTACGCTTAATCCACCAGTGGAGATATCAGTAACAACTGCCTTTAATACAGTCTTGTTCTCGAATGCATCCTCAAGAACCTTGCTTCCTCTCTCTGCCTGCAGCTTGCGTACAGAAAGCTGAACCTGGCCCTCGCCGTCGTTCATCTTAACAACCTTGGCCTCGATCTCATCGCCAACCTTTACAAGTTCGCAGAGATTTGCATTCGGGGTGCTGGTAAACTCGTTGCGGCTAATGACAGCATCTGCTTTGTATCCTATGTTTAGGACAATCTCGTCTTCCTTTACTGCAATAACCTGGCCGGATACAACAGCGCCCTGGCTAATTGCAACTTCTTTCTGTTCACTTAATAATTGTCCGAATTCGTCTGACATGGTGTAGAACCTCCTCAATGATTATATTCGGGGTTGAAGCCCCTCCTGTAACACCCACCCTGTCTGCTGTCAAAAACCAATTAGTGTCTAGGTCCTCAGCGGTTTGTATGTAATGGGTATTATTACATTCCTTTTTGCATATTTCAAACAGCTTCTGCGTGTTGGAGCTATGACTTCCTCCTATGACCAGCATGCCATCCACTGAGGCTGCAAGGCTCGCTGCTTCCTCTTGCCGGTTTCTGGTTGCATTGCAGATAGTGTTAACGCAATTTATATTGTACTCTTTTTTTTCAAATTGGTCAACTATATTTTGAAATTTAATGTAGTGAAATGTCGTTTGTGCTGCCACAAAAACCGGTTTTTGTGGATCTAGTACGAGCAAATCAGCCTCTTTTTCGTCTTTTACGACAAATGCGCCATTTGTGCTCCATCCAACAATTCCCTGAACCTCAGGGTGAACCGGATTTCCGGCAATTACAATTTGGTAGCCTTTCGAAGATTTCTCCTCGACAAGCCTGTGAATCTTTTTGACAAACGGGCAAGTCATATCAATCACCCGCATGCCTAAGGTACGCATCGCTGCCTCGGTATCTCTGCTGACACCGTGTGAACGAATGATCACAATCCCCTTTGAACAAGACTGTAATTCCTCTAGCGTATTAACGACTTGCACGCCTTTTTCTTTTAGATCATTGACAACCTCGTCGTTGTGAATGATCGGTCCGAAGGTGTAGATTGGCGTATTCTTTTCTTCCTCCAGACAACGGTAAACTTCATTGACTGCGCGGCGCACACCGAAGCAAAAGCCCGCACTCTTTGCGAGAATGACTTCCATCACTTTGCCGCCTTTGCAAGCTCAACAACCTTTGCTGCTGCCTCGTCGATTGTCATGTTGGATGTATCCAGATAGACAGCATCCTCAGCCTGCTTTAACGGTGCGATCTCTCTGTGGGTATCGCGATAATCGCGCTCTTTGATATCAGCAAGAACTTCCTCGTATGGGGTTGGATCTCCCTTTGCCTGAAGCTCTAAGAAACGTCTTCTTGCGCGCTCTTCTGGTGTTGCTGTCAAAAAGATCTTGACGTCTGCGTTTGGAAGAATGCATGTGCCGATGTCTCTGCCATCCATGATGATATCAGACTCTTTTGCAATCTGTCTTTGCAGATCCAAAAGATGAGCGCGGACAGCTGGAACTGCACCAACTACTGATGCCATATGACCGATATGCTCTTTTCTGATCTCCTCGCTTACATCCTCGCCATTTAAATAAACATGGCGCTCACCGTCGATATAGCGAATGAAAACTTCTGTCTCCTTTGCTGCTTCGCCGATTGCCTGCATGTCTGTCTCCTCGATCTGCTTGCGATACACATACAGACCAATTGCACGGTACATTGCACCTGTGTCGATATAGATATAAGAAAGCTTACTTGCGGCAAGCTTTGCAATGGTACTTTTTCCGGCTCCTGCCGGGCCATCGATTGCAATATTGAAACCCATTCTATTTCCCTTCTTTTCTTTTAATTTTTACTGATACCTACGAATTGCTTCGCTTTTGTGTGACTTTTCGACCTTGTATCAGTAGACGCTATCTCCTGCAAGGCTTCCTGTGGACCAAGCAAGCTGCAGATTGTAGCCTCCGGTCAACGCATCGATATCAAGAAGCTCTCCTGCAAAGTACAGACCTGAGACAAGCTTTGACTCCATTGTCTTTGGCTGCACCTCCTGCACTTTGATACCACCCTGCGTGATGATAGCTTCATTATACCCCCTTACACTAAGAATCGTCAATGGAAGATTTTTACTCAGTGAAACAAGATGCGCACGCTCTTCTTTGGTGATTGCGTTGACTTCTTTGTCTGGATTGATGCCAGAAAGAATCACGATCTGATCAGCTAACCTAGCTGGGAAAAGACCATTCAATGCATTTTTAAACTGCTTGTTTTTCTCCTGTGAGAAGTCGCGAAGCAGTCTCGCATCTAACTGCTCGACTGTGAGGGCAGGCTTTAAGTCGATGAATGCCTGAAGCGGACCTTTTTCGAGCTTTTTGACAATCTTGCTGCTGGCACTAAGCACCAATGGACCGCTGATACCAAAGTGGGTAAAAAGCATCTCGCCAAAGTCCTCATAGAGCTTCTTTTTGCCGTCTTTTACCGTGAAGGTGACGTTTTTGAGGGCAAGTCCCTGAAGAGA
>CAUCWU010000408.1 GCA_958446555.1 uncultured Lachnospiraceae bacterium
CCTGACCGCTGACGCACCGTCTGCTGTTATCTATGCTTCTATTTCTCCAGCGAATGCAACCACGCAGACACTTGACTGGAAGGTAACAAATGCAGAGGGTGTCACAGTGCCATATGCAGTTCTTGATCCGATTGACAATGCGCATGTGCGCATCCGCGCATTAAGCGATGGCAGCTTTTTCGTCCGCTGCAGTGTCACTAATGATCGCGGTCACACCGCTCTTTACTCAACACTTGCATTTACAGCGACTGAAATTGGCACAATGAATCTCGATCCTTACACCTTCACTGTAGGTTCTCTGTATTCAGACTCCGAGGGTGAAATTGCAAATGGAAATGCCCACGGTGCAGCGACTGGTTCGGAAGGGACAACCAGCATTACCTATGGCCCGTTTGATTTTGGCCTCTTCGGTTCGGATACTGTCACGATCCCAATCTTTGAGACTGAAAGTCGTCCAGTTGATCTGACCTTTATCGAAGGAAAAACCAAAACACAGCCAGGCACAGTTCTTTGCCGTGGACATTATGATAAAAAAATGATTTGGGACACCTACCAAGAGGAAACCTTTAAGCTTCCAAAGCGATTAACTGGTGTCACCACATTTACGATTCAAGTGACAAATCGAAAGCTCCATATTGGCGGACTGTCCTTTAAAAAACTTGAGAAAGCTTGGAGTCCTCTATCTGTAACCGATATTGACCGCGTTTACGGCGATGCCTTCTGTAAAACAGATGATGCAATCACCGGAATCGGAAATAACGTAACGATTGAGTATACCGATATGGATTTTGGAGAGAGAACTTGTGTTGTGATTGAAATCACCGGTCGCTCCCCAATTGAGAAAAATACCATCCATGTTCGCGCCTCAAATGGAACCAATGAGACATTAAACATCGCTGAATTTACTTATAGTGATGATTATGTCACAAAACGCTTCCCAGTCAATGTACTCTCTGGAAGCCAGACAGTTACACTGTTATTCTTACCGGGCAGCAATTTTGATTTAAAGGGCATTCGTTTTGTAAAAATTTAACGTAAAATTAGAAACTGGGGTCAGTTCACGAAAACTATGTTTATCCGTGCCTGACCCCTTAGCTTCTAATTGAAAAACAGAACACCTCGACGATTTCTTTCTTCATCGCAACCATCGAGGTGTTCCTTCATCTAATATTACTTACAAGTCCCTGTTTGCATCCAATGATTCTCTTCCAATGATTCGAAGGTTCTCTTTTTTTATGAAAGTTCCTTCTGGACCAATCAATTTCTGTTCCCTCTGATTCCATTTGTATGTATCCAGCTTATAGGCTCCATTTTCATATTCATAGCCATCGCCGTCATCATGATACAATTCATATGAGCAATCCTTTCCAGTATATACAAAAAAGGTAAGCTCATTCGATGCGACAACCTCTTCTACACTCTGCGCAGGCTTCGCAATTGGAAGAATGCTTCCTTCCTTTACAAAAAGAGGAATTCTATCAATTGGTGCCTCTGCCGCAATATACTGGCCACCCTCATAATACTTGTTTGTCCAAAAATCATACCAACCGCATCCCTCTGGAAGATAAACATTCCGATAGCAACATGGTCTGTCTACTTTTATTGTACCATTCTTACTTGTCTTATCATAATAATACTTTGGTACTGTGACCGGACATACCATCAAACTTTCTCCAAACAAATATTGATTCGAAATATGAAGTACTCGCTGATCCTCTGGAAAATCAAATGCAAGCATGCGAATCATTGATGCATCATAAAGCCATACTTTTCCGGCAGCTGAATAGATATAAGGAAGAAGCCTATAGCGAAGTGCATTCATCCGAAGCAGTGCCTGATAAAACATACCTCCCTCTCCATCAAATTTCCAAAGCTCTCTTCTGCAATCTGTTCCATGTCCTCTGAAAATTGGAAGGAAACAACACCACTGGTACCAGCGTGTGTACAATTCCAGATAAGCCGGATCATTCGTTGTATCGTCGTACTTCCCGTCCCAATACCAAAAATCGCCATCCTTCACAAAGAAAGCACCGATATCGGCCGTCCAATACGGAAGTCCACTTGCACAGAAATTAAGCCCTGCTGTGATCTGATTGCGAAATGTCTTCCAACTAGCAGAGGTGTCACCAGACCACATAACCGTGCCATACTGCTGCTGTCCAGTCCATGCACTTCTCGTTAGATTAAAGACACGCTTATTGGATCCATCCTTTTTCTGCTCTGCTCTTTGCCCTTCATAAATTGCCCTTGCATGGTACAAAGCGTAATCATTTGTATGCGCCTCTCCTAGAAACTCACCTGCTGTCTTTTTGTATTCCTCATATTGACTTGCAGGCTCCTGACGCTCCACATGACTCCACTCTGGTGTAAACGGTTCGCTTGAATCACACCACCAAGCATCCACTCCATACCGATACAAGCCTCTTTTCACCTGCTCCCAATAGCATTTGCGAGCCTGTTCATTTCTTGCATCATAGATATTGGAAAACGGAAGAAGAAAGCCCTTCTCTTTCATTTCTTTATAATTTTCGCACTTTTCATCCATATTTGGCCAGATTGAAATCATAAAGTGAACATCTTCATCATGAAGCGTCTGAATCATACCTGCTGGATCAGGAAAACGACTCGCATCAAAGCTTTTTTGTCCCCACATGCCATCTTCCCAGGAACACCAATCAAGTACAATGCCATCTAATCCAATTCCACGTCTGCGGTATTCTGCAGCGACCTGACAGATTTCCTCCTGTGTCTCATAGCGCTCCTGCGACTGAAGATAGCCAAATGCCCATCTTGGAAGCATAGAAGCCTTTCCTGTCAGCTGTCGGTATTCCTTCACAACACCATCCATTCCATCGCCATTGATAAAATAAAAGTCCAGCTGAGGATCTGACTCAGTATACAGATAGGAGCCGTGCTCTGTATCACTAAAAATCATGTTTCCAGACGTGTTCATCAAAATACCGTAGCCAA
>CAUCWU010000409.1 GCA_958446555.1 uncultured Lachnospiraceae bacterium
CATGTCATCGAAAAAAACGGTATCAAAATCGGCATGATTAATTATACTGATATTTTAAACTGTAGGGGCGATTACGATGCAGATGGACAGTATCTAGTTGATATGCTTGACTATGATCGTCTAGCAATGCTGATTCAAAAGACAAAGGCAGCATCGGATTTTGTCATTGTTTTTCCACATTGGGGAACTGAGTATAATCTTGAAATTGACGATTCACAGTCTGAGCAAGCCGCTTTTTTGGCAGCACAGGGAGTGGATCTTGTAATTGGAACTCATCCGCATGTCGTTGAACCGATTGATTATGTAGATCGCCCAGACGGTGGAAAGATGCTTATTTATTATTCACTTGGAAATTTCCAGTCGCTTCAGAGAAAAGAGGCCACTCTTCTTGGTGGCATGGCGAAGGTTATCATCAAAAAGGATTTTAAAGGAGCAAGAATTATTGACTTTGATATGGAGACACTCGTGACCGATTATCGTCTTGGTGGAGTCCGTGTCACTGACTATTTTGATATCATTACAACCTATCCATGGAGTAAATATTCCAGATCCATTGCTGAGTCAAGCAATATCGGTAATGGTAATGCGAATTTTAACTTAGATTATATGTTCCAGTTGCAGGCCGAACAGGCAGCACAGGTGCATGAGGCCAGACACAAAGCAGGGCTGGAGTAAAAAATGCAGAAAGGAAGGGGATTTAAATGGACTGCAACAAGTTTAGCAAACCAATCAGCTTAAAGCGAATCCAGTTAGACGACGGCTTTTGGAAGCCGGAGATGGAGCTTGTGAGAAAGGAAGTAATCCCGTATCAGTGGGAGACATTAAATGATCGAGTTCCAGAGGCAGCACCGAGCTACTGTATGCATAATTTTAAGGTAGCTGGGAAGATGAATCAGGAAAAGAGAGAACAGGGAAGCAGCTACGAGGAGCCAACTTATACATTTCGTGGTTTTGAGTCACTTCCAGATGATCCAAGACATCCGGATGATGACAAATTTTATGGCTTTGTTTTCCAGGACAGTGATTTTTCAAAGTGGATTGAGGCTGTTGCCTACTCACTGACCCAGCATCCAGATGCAGAGCTTGAGAAAATCGCAGATGGTGCAATTGATATTGTCTGCGCTGCACAGCTTGAAAATGGTTATCTGGATACTTACTATATCATCAATGGTATGGATCGTATGTTCACCAATTTGAAGGATCATCATGAGCTGTATTGTTTTGGTCATCTGACAGAAGGTGCGGTTGCCTACTATCAGGCAACCGGCAAGGATAAGCTGTTAAAGGCTGCTATGCGTTTTGCTGATTTTATTGCTTCCTATTTTGGCACAGAAGAGGGCAAGTGCAAGGGTTACCCGGGTCATGAGATCGCAGAGATGGCACTGGTACGTCTGTATGAGGTAACAGGAGACGAAAAGTACAAAAATCTAGCCGAATATTTTGTCAACCAGAGAGGTACACAGCCTTACTACTTTGACAATGAAGTGAAGCTTTCAGAGAGAGAAAAGAAGAAAAAGATTCGCTATCAGTATTATCAGGCACATCTGCCAGTTAGAGAGCAGAAGGTGGCAACTGGTCATGCAGTTCGCGCTGTTTATCTGTACTCTGGTATGGCTGATGTTGCAAGACTGACTGGAGATGATTCGCTATATCAGGCTTGTGAGACTCTGTGGAACAACATCACAACCAAGCAGATGTATGTGACGGGTGGAATTGGACAGACCCATCACGGTGAGGCATTTACCTTTGACTACGATATGCCAAATGATACAAACTATGCTGAGACCTGTGCTTCGATTGGCCTTGTATTTTTCGCCCGTCGTATGCTTGAGATGAAGCCAGATTCAAAGTATGCTGACGTGATGGAGCTTGCTCTTCACAATGGTGTGTTAAGTGGTATGGCACTTGATGGAAAAAGCTTCTTCTATGTCAATCCGCTGTCTGTCAATCCAAGAAGCTGCCATGATGATCCAGGTAAGGAGCATGTAAAGCCGGTTCGTCAGAAGTGGTTTGGATGTGCATGTTGTCCGCCAAATCTGGCTCGTCTGATCAGCTCGATCGCTTCCTATGCATACACAGAAAACGAAGATACGCTGTGGGTTCATCTGTATGCAGGCGGCATAGTTGAAAAAGAGGTAAATGGTCAGCCGGCAAAGGTTGTCATCACATCTGACTTCCCGTGGAATGGGGATGTCACCGTTCGAGTTGAGAGTGAGTCACCAGTCACGATGACAGTTGCCCTTCGTATTCCAGGTTGGTGCGGAGAGGACTTTGAGCTTGAGGGCGCAGTTGGAAAAGAGTGTCGCATGGAGGATGGATATCTGTATGTAAACGGCGAGTGGAAGAAGGAAGATCTGTTAAAGCTTCGCTTTGCAATGAAGGTAAAGGTACTTCAGGCAGACAGTAGAGTTCGTCAGGACGAGGGCAAGGTTGCAATTATGAGAGGACCAGTTGTCTATTGTCTTGAGCAGGCTGATAATGGTGCAGGGCTGCCGCTTGTTCGCGTAAAGCCAGATTCCGTATTTACAGAAGAAAAGACCGATGAACTTGGTTTTCCGATGGTAATGCTTCGCGTAAACGGAAAAGTAAAGAAACCAGTTGTCGTAGAGAATGGATTGTATCAGACTTGGCAGAAGCCAGTATATGAAGAAAAGGAACTTCGTTTTATCCCTTACTATGCATGGGCAAATCGCGGTGAGGGCGAGATGGAGGTATGGGTGAATCAGTTATGATTACAGTACAGGCAGTAAATAAAAATGGAAGTGTGATTGCACAGGCAACTGGGAACAAAGAGGTGAATTTGCCATTTTCCCACACCTATGAAGAAGGCGATCATATTGTATTTCAGGTAGATGAGACACCTGCATTTTATCTGTTTCAGGCAGATGATGCACTTGGAGAAGCACTGGTCTATGTGACAGGCGAGGTGTCCTTTGAGATCCCGTTTGGTGAGAAAAAGGTCTGCTATTC
>CAUCWU010000410.1 GCA_958446555.1 uncultured Lachnospiraceae bacterium
GGCGTTGTATTCCAGCCGGCCGCAAACCGTGCATTAAAGAAGCTGACTGAGCTTGGCTTTGGTAATCTTCCGGTATGTATGGCAAAGAATCAGTATTCCTTATCAGATGATGCGAAGAAGTTAGGAAGACCGGAAAACTTCAAGATTACCGTGCGTGATGTCTATGTCAGCGCAGGTGCAGGTTTTGTCGTTGTCTTAACAGGTGATGTAATGACGATGCCAGGACTGCCAAAGGCACCGGCTGCATTTAATATTGATGTGGACGATGACGGTAACATCACAGGATTGTTCTAATTTTGGTAAGCTGCGCGTAACTATATTCTGAATCGTAATGAATGAGATGGAGAGTAGATGAAGCTAGATACACTCCTTAACGGAATTGAATATCAGTTACAGCAGGGAAATCCAAAGGAATGTGAGATCATAGGGCTGTGTGAGGATTCCAGAAAAATTAAGAATGGAGATCTGTTCTTTTGTCGGATTGGCGCACATACAACTGGGAAAAATTATCTGCGGCAGGCGCTTTTGGGTGGTGCTGTCGCAGTAGTTTGTGATCGGTATGATGAAAAGGATAGAACGATTCTATCAGCACAAAAAAATATTTGTGTAATTGAGACGACGGTATCTGAAACGACACAGGCGCGTCTTGCATCCAATTTTTATGACTTTCCGCAGGAAAAGCTTCTGCTTGTCGGCGTGACCGGTACCAAAGGAAAAACAACGGTCTGTGCGATGCTGCAGAAGCTTTTTTCGGACCATCAAATAAAAGTGGCATCAGTGGGAACAAACGGCTTCTTTTTAGATGGAAAAGAAAAGGAAAGTCCCCATACAACGCCAGAGCTGTTCGAATTGTACGGGGATCTTTTTCAGGCTGAGCAGGCGGGGTGTACTCATTTTTTGATCGAAGTGTCTTCGCTTGGTGTTAAGCAGGGGCGAATTGCAGGTCTCTTTTTTGAACTTGGCATTTTCACAAATCTTTCCCCGGATCATATCGGTGGAAATGAACATGCGTCTTTTCAGGAATATGTCTACTGGAAAAAACGGTTTTTTGATCGGTGCAAGCGTGTGTTACTAAATCGAGATGATCCAGTTTCGTTTGAAATTGCGGCTGAAAGAAATGGTGTGTGCAGTTGGTATTCGACAAATGTCTGTGCAGATGGATATGCATCTGAGATCCACCACTTTGTAAAAGATGGCTTGTATCAGACGTTTCTTTGGCATTGGCAGTCAGAGCCGGCAAAACAAGTTACGCTGCCACTACCAGGGCTTTGTAATGTTCAAAATGCAGTGGCAGCCCTTAGTGCGTTTTACCTTTTAACACCGAAAAACATTTCGCAGTCGCCTTTTCAAGACCTTCATATTTGTGGGCGATTTGAGTTGGCAGGGCGCTTTCATGGTGGTTTAATCCTCATTGACTATGCGCATAATGAGGTGAGCCTGCAAAGTCTTTTGTTGGCACTTCGAGAGTACCACCCAGCTCGAATCATTTGTCTGTTTGGTTGTGGTGGAAACAGAAGCAGGGTGAGAAGGGCAGCAATGGGACGCGTCAGCAGTGAGCTTGCCGATTTGACAGTGATTACACAGGACAATTCACGTGAGGAGCCGTTTGAAAAGATTTTGGCTGACATCTTGTCTGGTATCAGAGAGCAGGGAAATTATCTGGTCATCAAAGACAGGCGGGAAGCGATCTGCTACTGTATGGAGCAGATGAGAGAAGGCGATCTATTTGTTTTAGCTGGAAAAGGGCATGAAAAAACACAGGAGATTGCAGGAAAAGTAGAGGCATTTTCGGAGAGAGCAATTGTGGAAGAAATGATAAGAAAAGAAAGGTAAGGTCAGACAATGATTGATATATATATAAAAGATATTGTAGAGGCAACAAAGGGAACACTTTTATGTGGAGATGAAAATCAGAGAATCGATCATCTCTCAATTGATTCCAGAAGCAGTGAGGGAAATGATCTATTCATTCCGATTATCGGTGCAAAGGTAGATGCTCATCGCTTTATTGATGGCGCATTTTCAGTTGGCTGTGTCGCAACGCTGACAAGTGAGCATGACAAGATGGATGATAAGGATCATGCATGGATTCGCGTGGAGGATACGGTACTGGCGCTTCATGAGATCGGAAAGCTGTGCAGAAGCCGCGTCCATGTACCGGCAATCGGTGTGAGTGGAAGTGTTGGAAAGACAACGACCAGAGAGATGATTGCCTATGCACTTTCAGCAGAGAAAAAGGTTTATAAGACACAGAAAAATTATAATAGCTCAGTTGGACTTCCAATCACAATGTCACTGATGAGCAACGATTATGATATTGCTGTATTAGAGCTTGGAATGAACGTACCGGGTGAGCTTGGCACGATCTCAGAGATTGCTCAGCTAAAAATGGCCGTTCTCACCAATGTTGGTGTGGCTCATATTGAGTTTTACGGTTCTCAGGAGGCAATCTGCCATGAGAAGTATACAATCTCAAAGGGCTTTGGAAAAGAAGGTCTCTTGATTGTAAATGGTGACGATGAGTTGCTGTACAAATTTAGAGAGTCTACCGGCTATCCATATGTCTTATATGGAACCAAGGATTACTGTGATTACCGTGCAGAGGACATTCATATGGAAAATGGTCACTATGCATTTACGTTTGTCCATGATGATATGCGCGTTCCGGTTGTGTTATCTGTTTTGGGACAGCACAATGTACTAAATGCGACAGCAGCTCTTGCCGTAGCGCATTTAAATGGTGTAAATGTAGAGGCAGCTGCAAAGTCACTGTATACATTCACTGGTTTCCAGAATCGTCTCCAGATTATGGATGTCAAGAACTATAAGGTGATCGACGATACCTACAATGCAAGTCCGGCATCCATGGTGGCAGGTGTGAATGTACTTGCTGGCTTTGAGACATCTGGCAGAAAAATTGCAGTTTTAAGTGAGATGCGTGAGCTTGGTGAAAACACATTGC
>CAUCWU010000411.1 GCA_958446555.1 uncultured Lachnospiraceae bacterium
CATCAATCTTTCAAACGAAAATGCTGCATTTGCCGGACTTGTAGATGGAAGGCATACCGATTCTAACTTGGTCTGTGTTTTCTGATACTTTTGATACAACCGCTCAGCAGTTTTTCCATTTGTAAAAATTGTCTGAATCTGTGCGGTATCTAAAATAGGAGCTAAATCCGACGGCACAACATTTTTTATATTGCTGTCGCTTGAACCAATAATATCGCATTCTTCAATCACATCATATATCGCAATCCCATGTGAAAACAACAACTCTTTTTTCTCTTGAATCGTCGCTGGTTCTTTTTCCTGTAAGATTGCCGCTAGTATCTTCCAAAATCGATTTCTTGGATGCGCATAGTAAAACCCTTCTTCTCTTGATTTTACAGATGGAAAGCTTCCTAAAATCAAGATTTTGGAATTTTGGTCATATACTGGTGCAAAACTATGTGACACATGCTGATACGCACCTAATTTTTTATCAATTTTCGCCTTTACTTGCATATCAGTTCTCCTTCAAACCCCATTGGATCATAATGATCCGCAATATCTCATCATCGCATCTTTATAATTGTGTACAAATAAAATCATTCACCGCCTGCATCAGTTCTTCGCCTTTGCGACACTCTGCAACAAGCGATACCACTGCATCCGCATCTGGCAGTACAATAGAAATCTGTGAATACTTTCCGTCTGCACGATAGGAATTGTACTTTCCACGCCAAAACAGGTATGCATACTGGTCTGTGTCAGATGATTTTGTGCTTTCTTCGATCCACTTCTCACTAAGAAGTTGCTTTCCATTCCATTTTCCTTTTTTTAAGTAGAACAAACCAAATGTATGTAATTCAGAAAGCGTTAAAAATAAACCTCCTGCTCCAAATGTATTGCCAAGCGGATCACATTCCCAGGTTGGTCCTTTGATTCCAAGATGTTTAAAAAGGCGTGGCGTTAAATACGATACCAAATCTGTTCCACTTCTTCTTTGTACCAATACTCCTGCCAAATATGGACCTACATTATTATAAACAAAATGCGTTCCAGGTTCATATACAAACGGAATCGCAAATGACATCTTCACCCAGTCATCTTCCTTATAAAATGGTCTCTGCTCTCCCATGAGATGTCCTGATTCTTGTCCCAAGCACATCGTTAATAGATCACGAACTGTTGCCTTTTTCAGATTTTCATCTGGATTTTCAGGAATATCCTCTGCGAATGCTTCCGTGAGCTTTTCATCGAGTGAAATTAATCCCTCCTGAACAGCAAATCCAACCGCGCAGGAAGTAAAGCTCTTGCTTGCCGAATAAATATTTCTTCGACATTCTCCTTCACTATACCATTCTGCCTTCAATTCATCATGTTGTGTAACTTTTACACCAAGAACATTCAATTTTTCAGCCTGTTCAATAAACTTTGTTATTGAAATCGTATGAGGCTTTTTCAGTATAGTAGCTAGCCCTTCCTCAAATTTAGGAGACCACCACTCTCGATAACCATCTCTTGTCGGGTGAATTGGATCTGCCATATAGCGTTTATAATCATCTGCAGTCACTTGATTCATGTCTGGATCATTCCACAAATCAATCACATCGATCTGCCATTTTTCTTGAATTGCCCACAAAAGCGCAACCATTTTTTGATATTGCTTACTATCATATCTGGTTCCTGTATAAAAAACAACTGGACAGTGCCATGTCTGCTTTGCATATGCAATAATAAACTCAATTGCACCTGCGACTGTCTTTGTATCAAATAACTCCTGATCATAAGACTCTGCAATTGTCCCAAGTGGCTTATGATGTGTTGCATCATTTGTGGACAGCTGGCAGACAAATGCATCTATCTGCTGATTTGGGTCAATTGTCTTTAATCGTGCAATGTAGGATTTGCCGTCTGCTACATCCTCATCAACGAGAAGCGTTCCACTAACTGCTTCTTTTATTGCAACAATTCCATCCTTTTCTTCCAAATCCTCAATAAAGGATTTTCCCATTGCAGCAGCACCATATGTAACCGAACTTCCAAGAAAAATTATCTTTTTTCCCTCAAGTATTTCTCTATATAAATTTAAAGCTGGCATATTATCCTCCCTATTAATTGTCCTAGTAAATATCGCTTAATCCACCAAAAACCACAAATCGTCCTAATTTTTTAGATATTTGTCCAATTCTGCTTCAACGATACTGTTTTTATGAATATTCGGATGATCAAACATCCTACCCTGAGCAAAGACAATTTCTACATTGCGAAGTGCACGCAGATCCTCTAACGGATTTTTTGCAGTCACAATGAGATCGGCGCATTTTCCAACTTCTATACTTCCAGTCAAATCACCGATACCAGCCATCTTTGCACTTTTTGATGTCGCAGTATAAAGTGCAAAGGAATTCGATACCCCAACATACTTATGAAAATAATAGAGTTCTCTCCAAAAATCATACTGTGTAATCCAAGGGCATCCAACATCGTTGCCGAGAACAACTGGAATATTATTTTCTAGCGCTGCTTTTGCACAGGCAATGATGCCTTCAAAAACGACGTTGCCGTTAAACTGCTCGACCTCACTGGCATTTGTAATGGAACGATCAAAGAGCGCATATGGAAGAGCCGGTGAAATTGTGGTGCAAAGGAATGCATTCTTCTCCTTGAATAGGCGAATAATTTCATCATCAGGCTTTGCTCCATGCTCGATCGAATCGACACCATTTTCCAGTGCTACACGAACACCCTCTGGGGATTCAACATGGGCTGCAACCTGGTATCCAGCAGCATGTGCCTGCTTACAAACAGCATACACCATCTCTGAATCCATCTTAAGCTCCCCTGGCACTCCCTTTTCCTTTGCATCCAATACGCCTCCAGTAATCATCAGTTTGACGAGATCGACCTGTTCAGACTCCGATTTCTTCAGATGCTCCAACGCTTCGTCAATTGAATGGGCTGCAATTGCAACCGAACCAGCC
>CAUCWU010000412.1 GCA_958446555.1 uncultured Lachnospiraceae bacterium
TTCCGATGCCAGAATCTGGTATGGCAACGACTGTTGAGGAAGCACTTGCCATTGCAAAGCAGATTGGCTATCCAGTTATGGTTCGTCCTTCCTATGTTTTAGGTGGACGCGGCATGGAAGTTGTCTACGATGATGAGAGCATGGTAAGCTACATGAAGGCTGCTGTCGGTGTGACACCAGATCGTCCAATCTTGATTGACCGTTTCTTAAACCATGCAACTGAATGCGAGGCCGATGCAATCAGCGATGGTACCCATGCATTTGTTCCTGCTGTCATGGAGCACATTGAGCTTGCCGGTATCCATTCAGGTGACTCTGCTTGTATCATTCCGTCTGTCCATATCAGTGCTGAGAATGTGGAAACGATTAAGGAATATACCAGAAAGATTGCTGAGGAGATGCATGTTAAGGGTCTGATGAATATGCAGTATGCAATCGAAAAAGGTAAAGTCTATGTACTTGAGGCCAATCCGCGCGCTTCCCGTACCGTTCCGCTTGTCTCTAAGGTTTGCAACATCCGCATGGTTCCATTGGCAACTGATATCATTACCTCTGAGCTGACCGGCCGGCCGTCACCAGTTCCAAGCTTAAAGGAGCAAAACATTCCTTACTATGGTGTAAAGGAAGCCGTCTTCCCATTCAATATGTTCCCAGAGGTTGACCCATTACTTGGACCGGAGATGCGCTCTACCGGTGAGGTTCTTGGTCTTTCCACCTACTATGGAGAAGCATTCTACAAGGCACAAGAGGCAACCCAGACCCGACTTCCTCTTTCCGGAACTGTTTTGATTTCTGTCAATCGCAAGGATAAGGACGAAGTTGTCGAGATTGCCAAACTGTTTAATGAATGTGGCTTCAAGATTCTTGCAACCCGCGGTACCTGTAAGGTGATAAACGATGCCGGTATTCCTGCTGAGCCTGTTAACAAATTACAGGAAGGTCGTCCAAATATCTTAGATTTGATCACCAATGGAAAGATTGATCTGATCCTCAACTCTCCTGTTGGAAAAGACAGCGCGAACGATGACAGCTACTTGAGAAAGGCTGCGATCAAGGCTAAGATTCCTTATATGACCACGATTGCCGCTGCAAGAGCAACTGCAAAGGGAATCCACTATGTTCAAACTCACGCCGATTCTGATGTTAAGTCTCTTCAGGAGATCCACAGCTTAATCTGCGATAAAAACTAAAAGATAGTCTTTTATAAAAAGGTTAAAATAATAGGTGCAAACAAGGCCGCTGTGATTCTTCTCACAACGGCCTTGTTTTTATTGATATAGTCTGATTGATAACTACTCTTTACTAATTCGTATTCTGATTGGAATTTCTATGCGCGTCTCCCCAATTCCCACATTGCAAGTCCGGCTGCCACTGCTACATTCAGTGAATCGACACCGTTCATCATTGGAATCTTTGCCACATAATCGACTGACTGAATCGTAGAGCTTGCAAGTCCCTGTCCTTCATTTCCCATCAGAATTGCAAGTTTGTCTACCTCCTTTAATTTTGGATCATCGATTCGAACGTTGTCTGCGCGAAGTGCCATTGCAACTGTTGAAAATCCTTCCTCCCTCAGTCGCTTGACTCCATTTTCCTTCCAGTCAGCCTCGCTGTATCCAATATAAGCCCATGGCACAAGCAGTGCATTTCCGACACTGACTCGCATCGCACGGCGATACAATGGATCTACACATGCCGGTGACAATAAAACTGCATCAATGCTAAAGGCTGCTGCACTTCGAAAAATTGCACCGATATTGGTTGGATTTTCAACATCCTCCAACACAACAATGCGCTTTGCATTTTGAAGCACCTTCTTGTAATCAGAGGTTTCTTTTCTTCGCATCGCACACGAAATTCCACCTGTTAATACATAGCCAAACTCTTTTTTTGCCGCTTCTGGATCAACAACATAGATCGGTGCATCGCCTACTCGATCTAACAGTTTATCTTTTGCCATTTTTTCGGTGCAGACAACACTTAATGGCTGATAGCCTTGTCGAAGAGCAATCTCTATCACATTTTTGCTCTCTGCAATAAAAATGCCTGGCTCTGGTTCATAATAGCGAAGCAGGTGAACCTCCTTATTTCCAACATACCATTCTAATTCTGGGAGGTTGGCTGATTTCGCTTCAATTATGTTTTTCATAAATTTCTCCTTAAAAATCAATCCGTGCTTATTTCATATCCCAATGCCTGCACAGCTTTTCAATGTCATCTGTAAATCGACGAATATCCTTATTGGCACCTTCTCTGTATTTCTTCATATTCACACGGTACAAAATAGGTCAGTACATTTTCTGCATCCTCAATGGTATATACTGGCTCAACCGGCTCTACATCGCTTCTCTTATTTTTCCTGTTTTTCCATTCAGCCTCAGTCTCTTGAATATGTGCACTGTCCTTTAACATAATCCGGCACAGCTGAGTCGTCACCTTTGTCGCAAAAATACTTCCACGAAAACCATTCTTATATAGATAAGGAAGCATTCCTGAATGGTCTATATGCGCATGTGTCAAAAATACATAATCAATCTGAGAAATTGGAAATGGCAATTCCTCATTTACATAGATATCTCTTCCCTGTTCCATGCCGCAGTCAATCAGAATTTTTTTCTTGCATGCCTCGAGACAATGACAGCTTCCTGTCACCTCATGAGCAGCTCCATTAAATGTAAGTTTCATAACAAAGCTCTCCTTTTTGGTTTTTTCAGTTTTTATTACCATCAATATACCATTTTTCAGACAGTTATGCAATGTATTTTTATGTTTACACTGTTTTTATGTCTGGAGACACCATAAAATTCACTCTCTCTTCCCTTGCAATATGCTCCATATCTGGATATACGGTGCTATCGTGGATGCCGAGCAGATTCAATTCCTGTGCAAAGTTCTTTTTTAATTGAGAGGGGATTCGAATTTTATATAAATAACCGCACTCTGGATCTTGT
>CAUCWU010000413.1 GCA_958446555.1 uncultured Lachnospiraceae bacterium
TAATCAGAAGGGCAAAGGTGTCATTTGTATTTATGTTGCAATTGGACAGAAGCGTTCTTCTGTTGCATCCATTGTATCTGAGTTAGAGAAAAATGGTGCAATGGAGTACAGTATTGTCGTTGCAGCGACAGCATCTGATGCCAATGCATTAAAGTATATTGCACCATATTCGGGTTGCAGTATGGGTGAGTATTTCATGGAGAATGGACGTCATGTGCTGATTATCTATGATGATCTTAGTAAGCATGCAGAGTCCTACCGTGCACTTTCCTTGCTGATCCGTCGTCCACCGGGCCGTGAGGCATATCCTGGCGACGTATTCTATCTGCATTCCCGTCTGCTTGAGCGTGCATCAAAGCTTTCAAATGAGCTTGGCGGTGGTTCATTGACCGCACTGCCAATCATTGAGACGCAGGCAGGCGATGTATCTGCATACATTCCGACCAATGTTATTTCCATTACAGACGGTCAGATTTTCCTTGAGACAGAGCTATTCCACTCTGGTATTCGTCCGGCTGTAAATCCGGGTATCTCAGTATCCCGTGTCGGTGGAAATGCGCAGATTAAGGCAATGAAGAAGGTTGCCGGAACCTTAAAGTTAATCTATTCTCAGTACCGCGAGCTGCAAAGCTTCGCACAGTTTGGCTCTGATTTGGATGCCGATACAAAGGCAAGACTGGCAAAGGGCGAGCGTATTGTAGAGATCTTAAAGCAGCCGCAGAATTCACCGCTTCCAGTTGAGAAGCAGGTTGCAATCATCTATGCCGTTGTCAACGATCTTTTGGCAGATGTTCCGGTTGAGCGTATTCATGAGTTTGAGGATGGCTTAAATAGTGAGCTTGATGTCAGCCGTGAGGGCAATGAGGCGATGGAGACGATTCGTCGCACTGGTGAACTGACTGACGAGGCAAAGGCGAAGCTGACAAGCTGCATTAACGGTTATAAGGCGAAGTTCTTACAGTAAATAAAGGAGAGTTTGTATGGCTGGAAATCAGAAAGCAATCAAACTGAGAATCAAGAGCGTACAGAGTACGATGCAGATCTGTAAGGCAATGGAGTTAGTGGCAGCGTCGAGACTTCACAAGGCAAAGGAGCGTGCTGACAACAGCCGCCCCTACTTCGAGGCACTTCAGGGCACACTGGCAGAGATCGCAGCTGAAAATATCGATATGATGTCCATCTACACGAAGGCACCAAAGAGCGAAGATTGGTGCTTTATCGTGATCGCGGGTGATCGTGGCTTTGCTGGCGGCTACAACAACAATTTGCTCCGCTTAGCAGAGGAGCAGATGGAAGGCCATGAGGCGTGTGTGCTTCCAATTGGAAAGAAGGCACTGGAGCACTTTTCAAATAGAAAGGTTCCGATTGTGACCGATGCATTCCCAGAGGCAGGTGACATTTCGGTTGCCGACTGTTTTGAGATTGCACGTCTTGTGTGCCGTGGCTACAAGGAGGGCGGTTTTGGTCATGTGGCAATTGTTTACACAAATTTTGTAAATATGATGACACAGGAGCCAAAGATCATTCCGCTTCTTCCACTTCCAGATATGAAGACACTTCGCCCAAAGGAGGCACCTGAGGCAAAGAAGCGCCAGATTATCTATGAGCCAAACAGCGAAGCCGTGTTCAATGCGATTGTGCCAGAGTATTTGGCTGGATTAATCTACGGTGCGATGAGCGAGTCCGTAGCCAGTGAGCTTGCATCCCGTCGAATGATGATGGATGCAGCGACAAAGAATGCGCAGGAGATGATCGATAAGCTCAACCTCCACTATAACCGTGTCCGTCAGGCAGGTATTACGCAGGAGATTACAGAGATTGTTGCAGGCTCAGAGAGCTGATGAAAGGTAGAATATATGAGTGAGAGACATGTTGGCAAGGTCGTTCAGGTAATGGGCCCTGTACTGGATATCCGTTTCCAGGAAGGGGAGCTTCCTGAACTGCTTCATGCCATTGAGATTGAAAATCAGGGCAGCAAGGTCGTTGCAGAGGTTGCCCAGCAGATCGGCGACGATGTTGTGCGCTGCATTGCGATGAACTCTACCGATGGTATGGTTCGCGGTGCAGATGCAATCGACACTGGTGCACCGATCAGCGTTCCGGTTGGCGATGCGTGCCTAGGAAGAGTATTTAATCTTCTGGGTGATCCGGTAGACAATAAGCCGGCACCAGAAAATGCAGAGCGCTGGAGCATCCACAGACAGGCTCCTTCCTACGAGGAGCAGATGCCGACGACAGAGATTCTGGAGACCGGCATCAAGGTTGTTGACTTGATCTGCCCGTATGCAAAGGGTGGAAAGATCGGTCTGTTCGGCGGTGCCGGTGTAGGAAAGACCGTCTTAATTATGGAGTTAATTCATAATGTAGCAACTGCTCACGGTGGTACTTCCGTATTTACCGGAGTTGGTGAGCGTACTCGTGAGGGAAATGACCTTTACGGAGAAATGCAGGAGAGCGGTGTTATTGGAAAGACTGCCTTAGTTTATGGACAGATGAACGAGCCGCCGGGTGCTCGTATGAGAGTTGCTTTATCGGGTCTTACGATGGCAGAGTATTTCCGTGATGTAAAGAATCAGGATGTGCTTTTGTTTATCGATAACATTTTCCGTTTCACACAGGCAGGTTCTGAAGTATCCGCACTGCTTGGCCGTATGCCATCAGCAGTAGGTTATCAGCCGACCTTGGCATCTGAGATGGGTGCTTTGCAGGAGCGAATCACTTCCACAAAGAAGGGTTCTATCACATCGGTTCAGGCTGTATACGTTCCGGCCGATGACTTAACTGACCCGGCTCCGGCGACTACCTTCACCCATTTGGATGCAACTACGGTTCTTTCCCGTGACATCGCAAGCCAGGGTATTTATCCGGCTGTTGATCCGCTGGAGTCTACGAGCCGTATTCTGACACCAGATATGGTAGGTCAGGAGCACTATGAGGTAGCAAGAG
>CAUCWU010000414.1 GCA_958446555.1 uncultured Lachnospiraceae bacterium
ATGAGTATATTTACACATATTTTGAGTAGCAGGGTGAGGTATGAATCTACGCTTTCAATTGAAAAAAATGATAAGAAGCCTGCAATACCGTGTCGCATTTTTGATTTCATCTGTGTGCGTGTGTTTGGCACTTTTTTTGGAAGTGTGGAAGAATAGAGGAGTAGACCGCTTCGCAGTTGTATCAGCAAGCGAAGCGGTTTGCGGATATGGTCTTAGTTATGGCTGGAAAATCTTTTCAGCCATATGGCCATTTTTGATCGTGCTTGCATGTTCCACGTCATATGTGTCGGAGAAAAAGAATCGGTGTGTATCGGTAATTTTGGTGCGGACAAATTGGAAAAGCTATCTTCGTGGGAAATTGGCGGTATCAGCAATTGGTAGTATGAGTGTGGTGCTGATTCCTTTGCTTCTTAATATGCTTCTATGCTATTTTATTTTTCCAAATAATCTAAATCTTTCGTGGGGAGCATATGAGGACAACATGTACGAAATTTCTCTTTTGGGAGAAAATCTTTTTTATTCCTCTGTAAATCCACAATATCTATTTTTAAATATCTATTTAGAATCACCAGTTTTGTATCAGCTATTGTATTTCTTGATTTTAGGTGTATTTTCGGGAATCTGTGGCGCATTTGTTATGGCAATCTCCTTTGTATTCTCAGGCAATATTATGATATTGTTTCTTCCAATTTATCTGATCTGTGTAGGAACAATGCAGTTAAATTCTCTTTTCTTTGCTAGGATACTAAATATAGTGAATGGCAATATTGAGTCCACCGAAAATGTAAGCCAATCAATTGCAAATGCAGAAAGAATTCAGGAACAGACAGCACGCTATCTGGATTTGTATTTGATGGATTATTTGGCACCAATGACATCAAGTAGTTGCAGTATGCTTTATCTGTTGGTATGGGTATTGATCTTGAGTGTGATAACCGTTCTTTTATATTTTTATGCATCGCACAGAGAATTAAATGCACAGCAGGGGTGATGAATAGATGAGAAAAAAATATTTGTATCGAGTTGGACTTGCGATTTTGCCGGTCTGGATGGGGCGTTACATTGAACTTGTCGGAGAGAAAAGTACAGATTCAGTTGTAAATGTCTTAATAAATGGCATTTTTGGAAGGGTAACAGGTGATTCGGGAAGTCGTTTTGTCATTGCGATTGGTCAAGCAATTTTTCTAGTATTGTTTTTGATTTTATATGGAGATTGTATTGCAGCGAGACAACGGGTTGGAGCAGTCTACTTTTTCTCAAGAATTTCAAATCGAAAAAAATGGATTGGCAAGGAATTTGTCTGGCTACTTTTGTACAGTATGCTTTATACAGGCTGTTTTGTGGGAATGCACACGCTGTTTTCGTTTATGGGATGCAGTGAAGCGAGTATGTCAATGGCGCTTTTAAAAGCCGTCCTTCAGATCTGGTTGTTTTTGACGACATTGTTGTTTGAAATGTCGATTTTGTGTAATCTGTTTTGTGCGATTGGTGGAAGTGCAGTTGGAATTTTGTTATCAATGTTGTGTGTGATTGGATTAATTATGTGGGCAACCTCGGAAGCGGCTGGTAACTTATCGCAGATTATCAATCCAATGTGGCTTTCAGCAGATATTATTGAGAATACGGGAAGCTATATTAAAAAATTACTCGTACTTTTGATCCAAATGGTAGTCTGTGCAGGAATTTCTGGATCTTATTTGGCAAAACGAGATCTGTTCGCAAGGGAAGGAGAAGGCTGATGATACAAGAAGTAAAACTTGAAAATATAACAAAGCAAATTGGAACGACTACAATCTTGGAGAATATCTGCCTTACGATGAAGTGTGGACAGATCTATGGAATTACAGGAGAAAATGGCTCTGGAAAAACAATGCTGATGAGAGTGATTGCTGGTTTGGTCAGTCCTAGCTCGGGACAATTACTGTTTGATGGGAAGAATAGAGTAGATGCTGATCCGAATATCGGGATTATGATTGAGAATGCGTCGCTATATCCAGAGCTTTCTGGAAGAGAAAATTTAAGGCTATTGGCATCCATTCGAAAGAGAGCAACGAATGAGGAGATTGATCAAGCAATTCGTCGAGTTGGATTGGAACCAGAAGACAAAAGAACGTTCCGAAAATATTCGCTTGGAATGAAGCAGCGGTTGATGTTGGCACAAGCCATCATGGAGCAGCCGGAGGTGCTTTTATTAGATGAACCGACAAATGCCATTGATCGAAAGGGAGTGGAGCTTGTTCATCAGATTATGAGCGAGGAGGCACAACGAGGAGCCATTGTTTTGCTGGCAAGTCATGTTGATTACGATATTCGCTCACTTTGCAGTCGGGTATTTTTGATTGAAAAGGGACGACTGCAGATGGAGGTGTAGTGATGGAGGGATGGAAAAAATGGTATATCGTAATTGCGGTAGTTTTCATTGTCACTGCAATTGCAGGTAAAATAATCCACACTCAGGCACCAGATGCAGGACTTGCAGAGGTAGATCAATTAGAAGATCTTCTTTCTCTTCCGGTAGAGCTAGAATATGCGCTTGGAGATAATGGAAGTAAAGGCGTAGTTGTAAAAGATCTCACACAGAATCAGGAAAACTATATCCGCCAGGCAGAAGAGGCAGATATCATTGTGCTAGCAGAGAGTACAGGAAAACTTCAGTTTACGACTGGCACATATGGTCAAGAGATTCGAGTTTCTTCTGTAATAAAGGGAAGTGAATGGATCGACCAGAACGAAAAATGTTGGGTTTGGCGCAATTACGGAATGGAAGTTATGGATGGCAAAATCGTTTATCGAAATGTCCTTAATTTGATGCAGACAGGAAGCTATCTGGTATTTCTAAAAAGAAATCAATTAAATGAATATCGTGCAGAAAAGGAATTTCAAACTGCATCAGAATATTTTGGATACTTGCAGATACCAGAAAGCAAAGCGCAGCCGATCAAGCA
>CAUCWU010000415.1 GCA_958446555.1 uncultured Lachnospiraceae bacterium
CGCTGTATGATATATGGTTTCCGATAACGTTGGAATCACGTCCTGACTTACTCCAAATGTTTCAGTAGGCAACTCCGGAGTGATCTTCGCCGTCCGCCTGCAGTTGCCGCCTCTCATCCTCTGCGGTTCGCTGTCCTGCATTTCGCTTAGGCTACTGTCTCCATCAGCGTCTTTTATGTCGCGCGGATTGCCTATCAATCCTGACGTCACGACATACACGGTTAAGTATATCGGTTTTTGAAAGCCTTGTCAAGGAATGTACCCCGAACACTTTTATTTTCGCGGTTTTCGTATATTTTTCCAGTTTTTGGGAGATCCTTTAGACAACATGATAAGGAGGTAACGATTTTCGCAATGACACACATAAAAAAACTCACAATTTTCTTTTTAGCTTTTACAACACTTTTCACATTCATTTTGTATCTATGCTTTTATCAACAAACTGACACCAAGCTAATGTCTTCCTCTCTTTCCTCTAAGCTTCTTCGATTTCGCGTCCTTGCTGACAGCGATTCTGACGAGGACCAAGCCGACAAAAAAGCACTTTGTGCCAAGCTGATTCCGCTTCTTTCTGATGAATTGTCCACAGTACAGACAAAAGAAGAGGCCGTCACGCTTGTGCGCGAAAGCCTCCCATTTTTAACTGCCTATTGTAATGATGTGTTATCTTCCTCTGGCAAGTCCGTCTCCTGCTCACTTGGATCTCATCTATTTCCGTATAAAACCTATGGAAATTATCAATTTCCGGCTGGTACCTACGATACCCTTCTTGTGACAATCGGATCTGGATCTGGCAGCAATTGGTGGTGTCTTGCTTTTCCACCTCTTTGCTTTGCCGATGAGGCATTTGTCGATGTGCCTGACTCTTCAAAGCAGATGCTTTCGGACATACTAGATGCAGACGAGTATGATGCAATCATTCTTAATTCCGCACAGGGTCAGTTCATGCCTGACCCCAGTCCAGAAGAGACAAATAAGAAAAAATTTTTCTTTTATTTTTCGTCACTGCTCTTTTGACCCCCACGATTCTCAAAGCCCATACTCTTTATAATCGTCTGTGCAATATTTTCTGCCGTCTCCTTTTTTCCATCCTGCTGCCATTTTAAAAATACATTGAGCAAAGCACCACCATAAAAATACAGCTCATATTCTGGAATTTTGTACTTTGGCATGATACGCTTTTCCATGTAATCATTCATTGCATTCCACAGAATATATTGCAATTTTGCCTGCACTAGCTTGTCAATAAAAACGGCATACTGATCGAAGTAGGTGAGCGCATGGACAATACTGCCTCTCTCATGAAAACGTCCAATCTTTTCGGTTCGGCACTCTCGAATGTAGCCGGCAACAATCTCGTGGAAATAGTCGGACAGAGCATCCTCCTTTGTCTCATAATAATGATAAAATGTCATTCTAGAGACACCGGCTGTTTTCACAATATCTGAGATTTTAATTTTTTCGTACTCCTTTTTATCCATCAACACAAACACAGCCTCACCGATACACATTCTAGTAAAGCGTGTCCGCTTATTATGTTCCCGTGAAAATAAATTTATCAATCGCTTCTACCTCGAATCTAACTCATTTGATTGCCACAACTAATCTAATTTAAAAAAAACGATTAAAAATATAACTATTTTTCTCAAATCCTACAGCAACTCTCCCTCATTTGCCTGCTCTAACTCTACTCCATCTGGATTTTCCAAATCATTCATCGAAATCGAATCATCTATCTCCTCAAATATCGCATAGATCACTGCCTGTGGCCAGTTCACACTGACTTTTGCAATCTTGCCTTTTTCCTTGGCTGCCTCTTCGATTCCAATCAAAAGTTCTTTCAAAACTTCTCTTGTCAAATAGCCGCCTCGCCAATGAAACAAAAACGGCTTTTTCTTTTTGGCTGCCTGAAGTGCGCGCTTTTTGACTTCCTCTGTTTTCGTGAAGGAAAGCTTTTTCTCCAAATAGTAAAAATGGCTGTGATCTGGGCAAGCTACAAGGCTTGTCATGATCGGCTCGTGATCACGAAAAATAGCATCATCGCCTAGGTTAAAATAATCATGTCGGAGCTGATGCTTGCTTAACGACAAGTCGAAGGTTGCATCGAAATGATAATAATTTTTTCCTATTTTTATGATGTTCCATGCATGACGGTACTTGATTTTTTTCTCTGGGTTTGCCTCGGAAATTACGATGATACACCAAAGTCCCAGTGCATCGCATAAAATCTTTACCGACTTTGCAATGCCCTCACAGACACCAACCCCATGTCCAAGCGGGCCAATGATTTCGTGAGAATAGGGCTTTTTTAGTTTATCATAATGAATATTTTCACAGATAAAATCGTGAATATACAATTCCTTTTCAAGCTCTGTTTTTCCTGCCGCTACCCGCGCAAGCTTTTCTACTCGCGCCTTCATTGCCTTTTGCTGCTCTAGAATTGTCTTCTTGTCAAACAGATATTCTGGCAAAAATTCCAGATGATCAGACTGCGGCCACTTGCGTAGCTTGAATGTAACTGCATAGAAAATCTCTGGGCAGTCAAGCCGAATCAAAAAGAAAATCATGCTAAGCCTAGCCGGCTCTGTGTATGGCACTAAAATCTGATCGTCAAGTGCGACTAGGCCCGTCTTAATTGCGTGGTAAATTGCCTGCTCTGGCTTTGGCAAATGTTGATAGTGAAATGGTTCCATTTTTCTATATGATATCCTTACCTTCTTTTTTTCGAATAATACCCTTTTTACCCGTAGCTTCATCCTGACTTAACCCAGCGGCAAGCCACTGGGGTTCTATTGGCGGAGTTCTATTGCCTGCGTACATCGCAAGGACTTTGGCAGACACATCTGATCCGGAGCAACAAAACTCGCGAACAAGCCCACATTGGCGCAGATGGTCGGCATCCGAAAAAATGCGTCGCTTTTCATCTTCGC
>CAUCWU010000416.1 GCA_958446555.1 uncultured Lachnospiraceae bacterium
AGGCACTGGTCTACCTCCACCGCTACACCCCGGATACCATCGGCACCCTGCGTGTGGACTACCTGCACAAGATGCAGCGTGTGTACGAATCCGAGATCAACCGGATGCAGGACATGATGGACCACGCCACCAACGCCCGGGAAGCCGCTGCCGCCTCCAAGCGCAAGGACAAGCTGACCAAGCAGTTTAAGGAGTGCCGGGACTACGACGAAAAGATCAGCCATCTGGCACTTTCCCGCATTGCGCTGGACCTCGATGACGGCGTAAAGGTGAACTACCGCAAGCTTCAGACCGCCGCCGATGGCAAGTTCTACGAGGTGCTTGCCGATAGCAAGAACATTATGGCGAAAGAGAAGAAATAAAATACCGACTTTTGATATTAGTGCAATGGAGGAAGCTAAGATATGAGTTTAGACCAAGTAACATTAAAGACTTTGGATTCGGTAATTGGATTGTGGTGGCTTCCTGAAAATGAGAATAACAAAATTCATGGGGTGCTAGAATTAAAAGAATCTCGTTTGCGGTTGCGAACAACACAGATGTTTGAAGGGCTACAAACCATCGAAAGAGAAATGATTCCTGCCGTTCAAGGCTTTATAGCAACAGGACTAAAGATCACACTGCTTGATTGCAAAAAGCCGAAGCAAATAATTAATATGCCTGGGATGATAGAAATGATGTTTGAGTTTTCAACTATCATTGTGGGTAAAAATTACAGCAGTGATAGAATTCAAGTAAAGTCTTTAAGATGTTGCTTCAATGGACTTGAAAAATGGCTTGGCGATATGCCAGTAGATGCCTATAAATACAAGTGCAAAGATGATCAAGAGTATGAATTCTGTGCCCATGATCGCGAACCTGAAAAATATAGTTGTTCGATCGATGATTTTACAGCTGTCATAGAGAGTAAAATCATTCTAAGTGTAAATGAACATGTTGAGGCTGGCTTTAAGAGAACAGCTAGTGTTAGTTTTTGCTTTCCTGATAGCGTAAATGTCTTTGACGCAATTAAACAAGCTTGTAAATATCGTGATTTTTTGACACTGTGTATGGGAAATCATAATCATATATTGAGTATACAAGCAGTTGATGAAGAGGAAGATAACATAGCGGTATTGTATAATGATGAAATTAAATCGTTAGATTTGCCGACTAATCCTGCGTATAATTGTTTGATTTCTTTTTCAGATATCAAGGATAGCTATCAGGACTGTGTCCAAACATGGTATCAAAAATATGAAGAAATTCGTCCAATCATAGCTTATTTTGTGGATGCTTGTCAAAAGAAAAACAATATTGATTTGCCCATGGAATTCTTGAAGATGGTGCAAGCTCTGGAATCGTATTCGCGAAGGATGAGGAAAACAACACTCATCCCACCAGAAGAACATCAAGAAAGAATAAGTCGCATAGTTAACCATTTTGATGAGAAAGATGATGACAGAGAATGGATTGCGGATGTTCTGAAAACACCAATTCTTAATGAGCCAAGTTGCTCAAAAAGAATAACCGCCTTGTTCAAAGAAACAGCAGATGAACTTGAAATCTCAAGGAAAAAGGCAGGGTCTTTAGCTTATAAGATCGTTGCAACACGAAATTATTATACGCATTTTAATGAAAGTCTATTGCCGGAAATCCTTTCAGACCACGATATGTTTTATTCGATTGCGCTGATGAAAAATGTTTTGAAAGTGGTTTTGTGTCGAGAATTGTCAGTGGAACTTCCAGATATGAAAGAAAAGCTAGGTAATAACTCGGAATTAGCGTTGGCTTTGGGAGAACTTGGCCTGACACCTCCATTAAAACCGTGTTCGGTAACGATTGCCGATAAAGCTAAGCCTGATGAAATGGAGAACTCGAACGGTGGAACTGAACCTGAAACAAATCATTGACCGCCTAAATGCGGAATTTGTGGGCGATACCCGCAAGCTGGTGTTCTGGTACGATGACAAGGCAGACTTTGCCGAGGATTTGGAAAACGTGGAGCTGGAAAATGCAAAGATTTACCGCCTCCAGCCCGATAACCAGTTCTATACCAAATACTTTCTGGAACGGGTGGACACCACCACCAATTACCTTGTCTACGCCCCGTTCCCCAAGCCCGATGTGCGGGAAAACCACTTGGAGGACACCCTGCTGTACTCCCGGCGGTTCTTTGCCGACCGTGCCTCGCTGCTGTCGGTAGACCTTGGCATTGAGGAAAAGTACAAGCCCATCCTCGAAAAGCACATCAAGTTCTTTGCCGACAAAAAGCGCACCCAGCGGTTCTATGATCTTGAGATCGAGAACTTCAACGAGGAAAACATCCTCACCGGGCTGCTCAGCGCCATCTGCAAGGCACGCACCTGCTCCTTTGAAGAGGTGGTGCGTGTCGTGCTCACCGAGGGCAGCCTGTCGGAGAATGTCTACTTGCAGCAGTTTGAACAGTACGACCTGCTGCCGTCCTTCTGGCGGCTGTGCGAGCAGCATTTCGGCTATACGGACGTAAAACCCACATTGGAACGGCTGCTTGTGACCCTTTTCGTCACCTATACCGCCCGCTATGTGCAGGCGGAGCTGCCTGCGGCGTGGAAGTCCTTTGTCTCCTACAAGGCAGGCAACATCATTGCCTTCCTCGACAGCCTGATGAACAGCGTCCTCTACCGGGATAAGTACGATGAACTTTCGGATCATGTGGCAAAGGGGCTGAACGTCTATCAGGCGTTCTCCGGCTGCCGTGCCGATGATCTGGTGGAGTGCGATACTTTCCTTGCAGTGGATCAGGTGCTGGTCAAGTGGCTGATGGGGCGGCTCCTTGCCGAGGATACCGGGGCAAAGCTCAATGAGCTGACCATCCCGGAGGTGTGCGAAAAGCGTGCTAAGATGCACTTTGGCCGAAAGACCGACAAGACCTACCAGTTGCTGCAAAGCGCCTATT
>CAUCWU010000417.1 GCA_958446555.1 uncultured Lachnospiraceae bacterium
AGAACTTAATAAAGTGAGACTCACTAAATTCACATACTTTTGCCATCTGCTCAGTAGACAGCGGTTCACTGTAATGATCTGTGATATAGCTAATGATTTGCTTTGTCTTTACTACTGATTTTTGTGGGCGGCTCTTTGGCTTTACAGACGGCTCATTGTAAAATAGCAGATAAAACAGGCGAAAGAGACAGCTCTTTATGCCAAGCGGGTAAGCTGCTGAATAAAACGTCTGCAGCTGAAACATTTCCTCAAAACATTGACGAAACTCATTGTACCAGCCGTCTTCAGGCGTGATAAGCCATGGAATGACTTGTTCACCCTCTGAGAGCGGCTTTAAAAATGCAAATGCATCGTCATTATCTGTACTTCCAGAAAGAAGAGACAGCGGAAATTGGATCATGCTAATCTTCAGTGAGGAGTTTGAATCTGCGTCAATGGAATGCAGCTGACCTGGTAAGATCAGACAGATATCGCCCTTCTTTACCGAAATTTTTTCAAGGTCAATTGATACTCGTCCGGTTCCTTCACGGATTAGAAGAATTTCCATCGTGTCCTGCCAGTGAATAGATACAGAAGAAATGTCATCAGGCAGAACAGCCGTCAGGGCAGCAAAAGGAAAAGAACCTGTTAAAGGTTCGTGCATTTCAAATAAGTCAATGTTTTGGATATTCATATGTATAATAATAAGCCTTTCTCAAAGTCAGTCTTTTTCTCATAATAGGTATACCACAAGAAACGAAAGAAAACAACCCAAAATGTGGAAGAGCAAAAAGCTTGACAGACACTTTTTTTATTACTATTATAATAAAAAGTAAGTAGAAAAAGATGGTCATTTAATAAAGAGGTGAAGAATGGAACTATATCATGCGAGTAAAGAGATTGTTCAGTACCCAGAAGTAAGAAAGGCAAGGTATACAAAAGATTTTTCATGGGGATTTTATTGCACCAATAATTTTAAACAGGCATTAAGATGGGCGAATCGCGGAATTGGTGATCCGATAATCAATTTGTAGAGGGACCTATGGCAAATGATACAGTATGGAATTACGTAAATGATTTTCTAGCAGGGCGAATAAACAGAAAGCAGTTTTGGGTGTTGGCAGAATTTAAATATCCGACACATCAAATAAGTTTCCATACATTGTCGGCACTTGATTGTTTGACGTTTGTAAAGAGTGAGGTGGTTTATGACAGAGAAGGAAAGAAATGATTATTTTTACGTATGCGCACTAATTGAATATATTGCAAGAGAAACAAAAAATCATCGTGGAGATATTGTGAATCAAATTGGTGAAGATGGTATAAAAAAGCTTTTGTATGATGCAGAGGTAGATCACTGCCTTAGTTTTGAACAGGTTAGCGATGAAGTAGTTGATTATTATAAAATAAAGCAGGGAGATTTTGATACAATATCGGTTTGCAAGTATTCGATCCCGAGTTTTCTTGATATTGGTAAATTATATAGTATTATGATAGAGGACTGTGCGAAGCCGGGAGATGAAGTTTCAGAGTTGATGAAAATATTTTCTTCTTTTATCAGTGATGAGATATCGAATTTTAATACCGATTTATATTATCAAAATCCAAACTATCTTGAGTGGTCATATAGAGAGGGAAAATTGTTAGATTGATCTTATATATAAAGAATGCGGTGTTATTTTTATTTTACGAATAATCGTTAGAGATAGTTAGAGCGAGGGGAATTTTGCGGTAGCAGAGTTCCTTTTTTCGTTGACAAAAAACGATATTTTATTTAGAATACAGTATATAATATTTAATAATGAGGGCGATTTTAATAGTGAACCAAATAAGCCCAATAAGATTAATGAACCCAATGAGCTAACAAAAAAGGAGGACACCGATGGAGCTGGAAATTAAAAATGTATCGCACACCTATAAAAATGGAAAAAAAGCATTATCAGAAATTTCCACAAGTCTTACCCCTGGTGTGTATGGTCTCTTAGGACCAAACGGCGCAGGGAAATCAACGCTGATGAACATCATTACTGATAATCTGAGGCCAACAGCGGGTGAAGTGTCGCTCGATGGAAATGTGATCTGGAAAAACAGCAATGCGTATCGTGCAAGGCTTGGCTATATGCCACAGCAGCAAGGGCTATACAGTTCCTTTACTGGGACACGTTTTTTATGGTACATGGCAGCGTTAAAGGGATTGTCACATCGAGAAGCCAAAACGCGTGTAAATGAACTGCTAGAGTTGGTGAATTTAAAGGATGCCGCAGATCGACGTATCGGAGGCTATTCCGGTGGAATGAAGCAGCGCCTTTTAATTGCGCAGGCATTATTAAATGAGCCAGATGTACTTGTGTTAGATGAGCCAACGGCGGGTCTGGACCCGAAAGAGCGCATTCGCATCCGCAATTTTATCAGTGAGATTGCAGCAGATAAGATCGTTCTACTAGCAACACATGTAGTTACGGACGTGGAGTGTATTGCGAAAGAAATCATTTTATTGAAACAAGGACGCATTCTCAAAAAAGCATCGCCGATGGATCTGATCCGAGAAATGGACGGGCTGGTATGGGAATTTTTGATTCAGCCGGAGGAGATGGCAGGTGTGCAGAAAAAATATCTGGTCAGCAACATTATGATGACCGATGCTGGGATGCTTGTTCGTGCAGTAGGAGATGGGGAACAGTTCCCGGCTGAACGAAAAAAGGCTGCGGCAAATATGGAAGATGTATATTTGTATCGGATGGAAGCAGATATTGGATAGAGAGTGGGGAAAGAAAAATGGGACTTTTGGAACTTTTCTTATATGAGTTAAGAAAGACCGTCGCATCGAAAGCACTGCTGGCAACTATAATTTTGTGTTTGGGTATCAGCATTGCTTACCAGTGGAGTGAGACACGCCCAGGCGGACAATACGATCAGT
>CAUCWU010000418.1 GCA_958446555.1 uncultured Lachnospiraceae bacterium
GGTTGCGAATGCAGCTTCGCCAGACTCTCTATGATTCTTTTCGAAGGCTTGACGTATTAAGCGAGGCGCTGGATGATCCAGAGGTGACAGAGATCATGGTGAATGGATATGACCAGATCTATTTGGAAAAGCATGGAGAGCTTGTTCAGTTTGAAAAGACCTTTTCGACACCAGAAAAGCTAGAGGATGTTATTCAGCAAATTGTGGCAAAAGTAAATCGCCGTGTAAACGAGGCAAATCCAATGGCAGATGCACGTCTTGAGGATGGATCGAGAGTGAATATCATTCTTCCTCCCATTGCGCTCAATGGTCCAATTCTTACGATCAGGCGTTTTGCAAAGCATCCTCCGAATATGAAGCAGCTGATAAAATGGGGTGCTTTATCGGAGGATGCCGCACAGTTTTTGGCAAATTTGGTGCAGGCACGCTACAACATTTTTATTTCTGGTGGAACTGGTTCTGGAAAAACAACCTTTTTGGGGGCGCTTGCAGAATATATTCCAGAAAATGAGCGTGTTGTCACGATTGAGGATTCAGCAGAACTTCGATTGTATCATATTCAGAATCTAGTCCGTCTTGAGTCACGAAATGCAAGCCAAGAAGGAAAATATGAGGTGACAATCCGAGATTTGATTCGAAATAGCGTACGTATTCGCCCAGACCGAATTGTCGTCGGTGAGGTTCGAGGAGCAGAAGCACTTGATATGCTTCAAGCAATGAATACCGGTCATGACGGTTCTCTTTCAACTGGCCATGCAAACAGTGCACAGGACATGATTACAAGACTTGAGACGATGGTACTGATGGGTGTGGAGCTTCCACTTGCAGCGATTCGTGGTCAGATTGCATCGGCAATTGACATTATCATTCATCTTGGAAGACTTCGAGATCGCTCGCGAAAAGTGCTTTCAATTCAAGAGATTACGGGACTTGATGAGAGAGGGAATGTAATGCTGTCGGTTTTGTACCAATTTCGAGAAACGGGGGTTGCAGATGGAAAAATCACAGGAATACTCGAGAAAGTTCATCCGCTTAAAAATCAGGACAAACTTAGAGCAGCAGGAATTGTACCGTCTTCCTGAAGTATTAGGGACAAAAGAGCGACTTTTATACGGTTTTTGTGGTGCAATAGGCTGGTATGGACTTACTTTTATTTTTTATCACAGTTTTTTGCCAGGAAGTATTGGTCTGATTCCGTTTTTGTATTTTTTCTTTCGATGGGTACGAAAATTGCTTGAACAAAGACAACTGCAACGAGTTCGACATGAGTTTCAGGAATTGATTCAGCTTTTATCAGGTGCACTTCGAACCGGTCATTCTGCTGAGAATGCAATGAGCGAGGCGGCAAAGCAGCTTGAAATGATGGAGGGAAATTCTTGTTATATGGTAAAAATCCTAACCATCATGCTTGCAAGAATCAGTATTGGAGAGCCGGCTGAGCAGGTTTGGATAGAGTTTGCCGATCAGTGTGGTCTAGAAGAGGTAAATGAATTTTCCAAAGCATTTGCTCTTGCAAAGAGAAGTGGTGCATCAATGCCATTTATTTTACAAAAAATCACAAACCAACTTGTCTTAAAAGTGCAAACAAAATCGCAGATTGAAACGATGCTTGCAGGAAAAAAAATTGAGCAAAAAATCATGAATCTGATGCCTGCTGGAATCCTTCTTTATATGTCAATTACATCACCAGAGCTGCTTCGTGTTATGTATGAGACGACATCGGGGCGAGTAATTATGACGATATGTCTTTTGATCTATATAGCAGCTTATTTGCTTTCAGATAAAATCACACGGATTTCTATCTGAAATGAGAGGAGGAAAATGAGGATGGTGATGTTTTTTATTGCTTTGCTAGTAGCATTGCTGTTTCTTGCAGTTTGGAAGAAAAATTATCAAAAGGAATTCTTAGATAGACAAATTCAGACAGAAGGAAAAAAGAAAAGCTTGCGACTTTTACTGGGAATGGGTCTGTGGATTTATGATAGTCTGGCAAAACGGCAGTCGTCTCAGCGTGAAGAGGAAAAAGAGTGGGCAGAGGCTTTATACGTAGGAGAAGATTCTCAGAGTAAAATGCGCCTTCAAGGAGCAAAGCAGATGGCAAGCTTTTGGATTTGCCTTTTTGCAGCAAGTGTTCTTGGAATTGGTGTTTCATTTCTTCCGGATACACAGACACCCAAAACAGAGTTAGAACGTCCCGAATTTGGTCAGACACAGACCTATAGCTTAACAGTAGAGGGGCTAGATGAGAAGGAGCAGACACTTTCAGTAAGCATAGATGGAAGAGAACCAGAAACACAGGGCATGATTTCAGTGTTTGACGATGCGTTTGATTCGATCAAGGAACAGATTTTGGCGGAAAATGAGTCACTAGAGGCAGTGCGGAGTAATCTGTCTCTTCCCTCTTCTACGATTTATGGAATTCGAGTCGCCTGGAAAAGTCAGACACCTGAATGGATTGATGATTCTGGTGTGATTCAGACAGAGGAAATTCCAGATGAGGGATGTACCGCGAGATTTCAAGTGAAACTGTCGTATTCCATGTATGAGCAGTATTATACGCTTGATGTGAGGTTACTTCCTCCGAAAAAGGATGCCCAATATTATCTTACACAGTTGACAAAGAAACTAAAGGATGAGAATGATTCAACTAAGACGCAGATATCGGTGACTCTTCCAACGAGTATTGAAGGAAAAAAGTTAACTTATAAGACGGTTCATACACAGCCGATTCGCATATTGCCGGCATTGCTTTTCTTGTTTCCATTTGTCTTATATGAGATTGGCAGACAAAAGAGAAAAGAAGCATATGAAAACAGAAATAAAGAACTGCGATATGATTATTCCAATTTCGTGTTTGAACTGGGGCTAATGATCCAGTGTGGACTCAATTTA
>CAUCWU010000419.1 GCA_958446555.1 uncultured Lachnospiraceae bacterium
AGTTACTCCGTGAGGAGGACGATCCGGAAGAGACAAAGGTTTCAAGACCTCCGGTTGTCTGCGTTATGGGTCATGTTGACCATGGTAAGACTTCCCTTTTGGATGCAATCCGTTCTACTAATGTAATCGCAAGAGAGGCCGGTGGAATTACCCAGCATATCGGTGCTTATATGGTTAAGTGCAACGGACAGGATATCACCTTCCTTGATACACCAGGTCATGAGGCATTTACCGCAATGCGTATGCGTGGTGCTCAGGCAACTGATATTGCAGTACTTGTTGTTGCAGCAGATGATGGTGTTATGCCGCAGACTGTAGAAGCAATCAACCATGCAAAGGCTGCAGGAGTTGACATCATCGTAGCAGTTAACAAGATTGATAAGCCAAGTGCAAACATTGAGCGTGTAAAGCAGGAGCTTTCTGAGTATGAGCTTGTTGCCGAGGATTGGGGTGGTCAGACCATCTTCGTTCCGGTATCTGCAAAGACACATGAGGGCATCGATACCTTGCTTGAGATGATTCTTCTTGATGCAGAAATGAAGGATCTGAAGGCAAATCCGAACCGTAAGGCAAGAGGTCTTGTCATCGAGGCACAGCTTGATAAGGGCCGTGGTCCAGTTGCAACTATCCTTGTTCAGAAGGGTACTCTTCACGTTGGTGACAATGTTGCAGCAGGTTCCTGCTATGGTAAGGTTCGTGCAATGATCGACGATAAGGGCCGTAGAGTAAAGGAAGCAACTCCGTCTATGCCAGTTGAGATTCTTGGTCTGAACGATGTTCCAAATGCAGGTGAGATCTTTGTCTGCACCGAGAATGAGAAAGAGGCAAGAAGCTTTGCTGAAACCTTCATCAAGGAAAACAGAGAAAAGCTGTTGGCAGACACCAAGACTCAGCTTACTCTTGACAGCTTAAATTCCCAGATCAAGGAAGGAAGCTTAAAGGAACTGAATCTGATTGTAAAGGCCGATGTTCAGGGTTCTGTAGAGGCTGTAAAGCAGTCACTCTTGAAGCTGTCTAATGAGGAAGTTGTCGTTAAGATCATTCACAGTGGTGTTGGTGCAATCAACGAGTCTGATGTTTCCTTGGCATCTGCATCTAACGCAATCATCATCGGCTTCAACATTCGTCCGGATGCAATGGCAAAATCAGTATCTGAGCGTGAAAAGGTTGAGATTCGTCTGTACCGCGTCATCTACCAGGCAATCGCTGATGTAGAGGCAGCTATGAAGGGTATGCTTGATCCGATCTACGAGGAAAAGGTAATCGGCCATGCACAGGTTCGTCAGATCTTCAAGGCATCTGGTGTCGGCAACATTGCTGGTTCTTATGTAACCGATGGTATGTTCCAGAGAGGCTGCAAGATCCGTATCACCAGAGAGGGCGAGCAGATCTACGAGGGCGCATTGGCATCCTTAAAGCGTTTTAAGGACGATGTAAAGGAAGTAAAGGAAGGCTACGAGTGTGGTCTTGTATTTGAAAAGTTCAATGATATTCAGGTTGATGATATCGTAGAAGCTTATATCATGGAAGAAGTTCCGAGATAAGCTGCAAACAAAAAGCCATGGCAGCGATGTCATGGCTTTTGCAAAATCAGCAGCGAATTCGGTGTTTGGAATTGCTAATTTCATAGCAACAGAGCAATTCGTGAGTAGCATCAGTATTTTATCAAAAATAGGAGAAATTATGCGTAAAAACAGTATTAAAAATATTAGAATTAATGCAGAGGTTCAAAGAGAACTGAGCCGAATCATCCAGCAGGAGATTAAAGATCCAAGAATCCATCCAATGACAACTGTTGTTATGGCTGAGGTTACACCGGATCTAAAGTATTGCAAGGCTTATATCAGCGTCTTAGGCGATGAGGAAGCACAGAAGAGCACAATGGAAGGTTTGAAGAATGCAAAGCCATATATCAGAAGAATGCTTGCATCCTCTGTCAATCTGAGAAACACACCAGAGCTTACTTTTGTATTAGACCAGTCCATCGAGTATGGTGTTCATATGACAGGTCTGATTGATGAGGTTGCAAGTGAGCTTGCAGCAAAGGCACCGGCAGAAAGCTCTGAGGGAAAGGAGGCATAAGATTGAAAAAATGCCCGAATAACACAGTGGAAGAACTTCGCGTTGAGTTTGCTACTGTCAGAAAAACTGCGATTGTTGGACATCTTCATCCAGATGGAGACTGTATTTCTTCTTGCCTGTCTCTATATCACTATTTAAAGGCCAATTATGGATATGAGGCAGATGTCTATTTAGAGCCATATCCGGCAGCTTTTCGTATGCTTCCGGGTACTGAGGTGATTCGCCATGAGTTTACTCCACAGGTATACGATGTCGTATATTCACTTGACTGTGCAGATGCAGACCGCATCGGAACCGGAAGAGAGCTGTTTGACACTGCGAAAAAGCGTGTCATGATCGATCATCATATCAGCAATCCGATTTTTGGCGATGTCAATTATGTAAAGGGTGAGATTGGTTCTGCCTGCGAGGTGTTATATACCTTGTTTGAGGAAGAGAAGATCACTTACGAGGTAGCAATGTGCCTGTATACAGGAATGGTTCATGACACTGGTGTATTCCAGTATTCGAATGTCACACCGGATACGATGAATCGTGCTGCAAAGTTGGTCGCATTTGGCATTCCGTTTACCGATCTGATTCAGAAGACCTTCTATGAGAAAGGATTTGATGAGGCAAAGGCAAGTGCTTATGCAATTTCAAAGGCTGAGCAGCTTTTGAATGGCTTTTTGGTATGGTCTTATATCACAAAAGAGGAGATGGATTGTTTCCATGTCACATCAGCAGAGTTAGACAGTGTTGTAAGCGAGCTAAGAAACATTCGTGGAGCAGATGTTGCCG
>CAUCWU010000420.1 GCA_958446555.1 uncultured Lachnospiraceae bacterium
TGCATTTGCACTCTCCTGCTCCTTAGCAGTCTCAACTGCAATTGCCTTCTTTAAGTTGATGCTAATGGTAATCAGATGATAAACCTGATAGATAAAGAACAGAAGCATTGGAAGAACAATGACAATCAAGAAGCCTGTGCTTCCAGACAGAAAATCCATCACCTTTCCAACCTTTGGAATGTTGGTTACATACTTTCCGACGATATCACCATCGGAAATGATATGCTGATCGGCAATACCGTTGTTGTTATCACCGATGGTCGTATAGCTTCTCGCATCGCCCACAGACTCGATACTCTGAATACGGTGGGTGTTGAGTGCATACTCATTGTTGATGATTGTGTGGAAACAGATGATATCGCCTTCCTTTAAGGTTGGCGGATCACATTTTTTGATAATGATCAAATCTCCGGTCTCAAACGTCGGTGCCATGGAATCAGATTTTACCACTAACGGCGTATAGCCAAGAAGGCTTGACACGTTTTGGTTATCCCTTGTCGCCATTGTTGTAAACGCATACAAAGCTGCGATCAAAATGACTGCCCAAAGGATCACACTCAGTAACACATTTGCTGCTTTTTTTACTGCATTCATTTCTTTTTGTCCTCTCGTTTTTGTGTTTCTCTATTACTGGTCAAATGCCTGATTCGAGGTATCCGTTCCTGTGAAACGAAGTCGAATCGCATACTCAGCCGATTTTAATTCATCGGTACAGGCCGGATCGGTTCCCTCCAGCCAGATATGTACCAAAACTGCTTTGTCTACTCCCTCTTTCAACGAAAACATTGCATTATTCTCATTCAGAGTCATTTGCGCTGCCGGAAGTAATCCAAAGGTTCTTGTCTTTCCACTCTGCGATAACGTATCCCCTAGTCCTGAATCATACACATAACAGATGCCATCTGCCTCAAATGAGATTCTCATTGCCTGTGGAAGCGATGCGGTCTCAGAAAGAATTGCCGTTCCATCGCTTACATTTTTCGAGCTATTCGCACTCGTCAGATGCACAATCATATCCTTGTCTGCCATAAAGTGCAAGGTAAACTCCAGATAAGCACCGCTTCGATCAGATGCCGTACTTCCATTTTCAAAGGTAAACGTGTTTTGATCGGATGTTGTAACCGGCTCTAGCGGTGTCTCCTTCATCGAAAAGCCCTTTTCTCTCTGGATACTAGCCGCAATATCTTCAAACGGCAATGTCTTTTTATACTCATCAAATGTGCTATGTGCATCCAAATCCATTCTCAGATCCACGCCTGCCACAATGTCCAAACTCATCGTTCGCACCTTCGCTCGGTCTGCAATCGAAAACCATGCAACTGTCGTTGCTGTCACCGCAACAAGTGCCAACAACAAAAGTAAGATTGATGTACGGACACGAGATCGCTCCAGACGAGCCTGCGCCTTTGCTTGACTACTGCTCTCTTTTTGCGAGCGTCCCAACTGTTTTCCCTTCATCACTGGCCTCCTTCCCGGCCTGAAATACCGTAAAATGCCAGATACAGATCGGCCTCATTGTGCGTGATTGCATCAGAGCAGTCCGGATCGCAACCTTCCAAATAGAAATAGACATCTACCGGATAAGTTTGATTCAAATTCATCACACATAGTGGCCGCTGTGGAACACTCATATCCGATGCGCCAAATGTAACTGTATAATCAGCAATCGGCACACTTGGATCAGCCACTGCAGAAACGCCGCTTCCATTCCATGAGAGTACTTGATTCGCTCCAAGCGTCACACCGCCGACAACTGTATTAAAAATTTGCTGTCCTGATGCGTTTTGTGACTCAGACAGACGAAGAATTACCGGGGAAGCGTAGTCGTTGTTAAAGACAAGTCCTAGTCTGGATGCATTTAAAAGGGTTCCGTTTACATCCTTTCCAAGCACACCATCTGTCTGATCCAAATACAGTGAAAGCTTCATGTCTGCCGAGATTCCCTGTGCCAGTGCGCGAAGATAAATTCTACCATGATAATAGTAGGACTCATTTTCAACTGGCTCAAAATTGGTCGCCATATCGGAAACTGTTGACGGTGCATAGACAAATGTGGACAGATCTGCCGTTGAGACTGGAAGCAGATTTGTAAGTGATGTTTGATTGACCTGAGCGATTGCAACCGATGAGACGTTGGAAAAGGTCGTTCCGTCACTGCTAATCTGAAGTTCTAGACTCTCCTCCCCAGTTCTTGCAGCTGCCCGTGTTGTCGATACGGCCTGATTGGAGGTAAACCACGCATAGGTAGCCGCAGTAAATGATAAAAATGCGGCAATGGTTGTAATTCCTAAGAACCAGGTCCTAAAAGCATGTTTCATTCCCATCCTCCTCTCTACTCATTAGAAGCATCCACTCCGGCAAAGGCTAGAGACAGTTCTGAAGCCCGATTTTGTACCGGATTAAAGCACTGCTCATCACAGCCCTCCAGATAGAGCCAATATTCAACCGACGCAACCTCATCTGGCTGTAATAAAACAAGACTCTTATTACCCGCATCGTAATGATTGGCACTATTTTTACGCGTCATATATTCTGAAATCGAAGAGGACGGATCGGACACATAGCTTGCCTGCCCACCTGATGATACATACGAAACAACTGAGGATGAGACAGGAACTGTCGCCTTTGACTGCGCCCCTGCTCCTCCAAGCTCATCTAGTTTTAAAAAAAATGTTTTTACACCAGATGAAGACGTGATGCGAAGACCAAGCCGCATTGCAGCAAGCGCCTGTGCATCGCTTCCCACTGATAGATTGTCCTGATCGAAATAGACATCGCACGGTGCATTCTCGCACTTTAAATAAACAGTCCCGTGAAGTGCATCTGAATTCACTGTGTTATCTGCTGACTCATAGAGAG
>CAUCWU010000421.1 GCA_958446555.1 uncultured Lachnospiraceae bacterium
AGGTCAACAAAAGCTTCCTGTGAACCAGAAACTGCAATTGCAATGTCAATCGCTGCGTCATTTCCTGAATAGATTAGCGCTGAACTAAGCAAGCTTGATAAAAGCATTTTATCACCTGGCTCAAAGCCACATAAAACCGCACTGCTCTCTAGTCCTTCTGGCATATAGGAAATCGTCACTTCCTGATTTAAGTCTGCATATTTCATTGCAAGAAGCGCCGTCATTATTTTTGTGATACTGGCAATCTCTCGCTCTTCATTTGCATTTTTGCTGTAAAGCGTTTTCCGATCTGTAATATTAAATAATGCACCTGCCGGCGCTTCTATGTCACTTTCTGAAAATTCATCTTCATTTTCGATCACACACAAATTTGTCGCTGCTCCCTCTAATCTTGACAGCTTGTCCTGTGATGTCATCAATGTATCCAGATGAGTTCCGAAATCATCAAGAAGTGTTGGCGATGCATTTACACAACCTGTTCCCACACTGGCTGCTCCAGATAACAAAAGTGCAGCCAGTGCGTAAATAATCCGTTTTTTTCTCATGAACGGTATGCCTCTCTCCACTCCAAATCACCGCTATCAAGTGAGCGAATCAAAAGCTCTGCTGTTGCCAGATTGGTTGCAAGTGGGATGCTGTAAATATCACAAAGATGTAACACCAGTTGAACTCTCTTTGTATTGCTTGGACTTACCTCGCCTGGATCACGGAAGTAAAATACCAAGTCCATACCATTGTTTTCAATCTGAGAAGCAAACTGCTGCTCTCCACCAAGCGGTCCTTCCAAAAACTTATTGACAGAAAGAGTGGTTGCCTCCTCAATCAATCTTCCAGTAGTTCCTGTTGCATAAAGACTATGCTTGTTTAAAATTCCTCTGTATGCGATGCAGAAATTCTGCATCAGTTTCTTTTTGGAATCGTCTGCTATAAAACCGATATTCATAATGATACCTCCAAATAAAATAGTTATTTTACTTATCAGAACACTTTCATTTTTCTGTGCATGCTGATGTTCAGCAGGATTCCCATCATAATGTACGTGCTGATCAGTGAACTCATTCCTGCGCTGATAAATGGAAGCGGTGTTCCCGTATTGGGAAGAAGCAGCATTGCTACTCCCATATTAATAAAGCACTGGATTAGCAGCATTGTGACAAATCCACTTGCAAGAAGCTTGCCCTCTATATCCGGGCTTCGCCCGGCAATGCGCAATCCTTCAATAAATAATAGCAGATAAATCAATATAATAAATGCACTTCCTGCAAAACCCAGCTCTTCCCCGACAACTGCAAAGATGAAATCGCACTGTTCCTCTGACAGAAAATTTCCGTTTTTGACGGATTCATAAGTAGAATTGTTTAGTCCCTTTCCCAAAAGCTGACCGCCTCCGATCGCCATAACTGAATTTAGCTGCTGACGCGTCTGATCTGGATAGTCCTCCGGAAAGAAATACGAATTAATACGGTTTACCTGATACTGTTGGAGAATTTCCTTCTCGATAAACCAGTTGAGTGTCTTTTGCTCTGGTTCATAGATACAAAACAAAAGTGCTGCCACAAAAACTGCTACTACTCCAAGCACACTGCCTACCCACTTCCAGCTAATTCCACAGACAAAGACCATCGCGGCAAGCGCAAAGATAATAATCATTGACGTAGACAGATCTGGTTCTACATAGATTAAATATACAGTGATACCTGTCACAGTAAAATATCCAAGCAGATAAAATACATTATTAATGCGTTTTTGAATGCGTACTAGTACAAATGCTGCCATCAGTACCACCGCAACCTTTGAAAACTCTGACGGCTGAATCGTACCAAAGCCTGGCAGATGCATCCAGCGATTTGCATTACTAATATTTAACGGATTGATGTACTTTACATAGATCAAAAGTGCCATACTAATTAAATAAAATACAATCGAATACTTAATCAGCTTGTGATAATCAATACAGGTCAAAATGACCATCAGAACAAGTCCAATGCCCATTCCTAAAATCTGCTTTTGTGTTGTTGTAAACATTCCAGTCACAGCTTCATTTTGTGTTGCACTGTGAACCATAAAAATACCGATAATACTCAGTATCAGGGCATATATTATGATCTTAAAATTAAGATTGCTTAGATGCAGGGTTTGTCCTGTTTTTCTCTTGCGCATACTTGCAGATCATTCCTTTCTTTGTCTCTATCCTTCTCTTTTGACTGTCAAAAGTTCCGTCGCCGTAAAGAAGAAAACTCTTCCAGCACTTCGCTTTATATAGAGATGGCTATCTTTTTCGGATACCGGTAGATATTTTGAAATCGTTCTGGTAACATCATGCTCCAGACAGGTTAACATTTCTGGTGTGCACTGCGTGTGTTCCTCAAGCATCATTTGTATCAGTCGTTCCTTTGCTGTCTTTCCGGAACGAATTCCCTGACTGGGTAATGAATGCCTGATCATATGGTCTACTTTCCTTTCTTTTCGAGGATTCCTTTCAATCGACTGAAAAAGCTTTTTTGAACAGTTGGCTGTGTGACTGGGATATCTTCCCCCATAAGTCTTCGACAAATATCAATAAATGTCTGACCAAGCGGTGAATCTTTTCCAGACACCGGTTCGCCATTGTTACTGGAAATCACAATTTCTTCCTCATCTGCCACCGCACCGATCACTGGTACGGTTAAAATCTCTTGAATATCGGAAAGTGACATCATATCTCCCCTCTCAACCAGATCTGGTCGAATGCGGTTGATAATCATCTCAATCTTTTTCATTCCATCTGTCTCAAGAAGACCAATTACGCGATCGGCATCTCGAATCGCAGATACCTCCGGTGTTGTGACAACTACAGCTCTTGACGCACCAGCCA
>CAUCWU010000422.1 GCA_958446555.1 uncultured Lachnospiraceae bacterium
GCCGGTGAAGTAATGACAAAGCAGGTAGAAGAGTGATTCATCTTCGAAAAAAGAAAAATGAGGAAGAACAGTTAACTATAAATACAAATGAAGTAACAAAGCAGCAGATAAGCACAAATTCAAGTGAATCAACAGAGCAGAAAAAAGAACCGGAGAGAAAGAACAAACCTAAAAAGAAAAAAGGTTTTTTGCAGTCGATTTTGAATCCGGTTGGGTTTGCAAAAAAGCTGTATGATGACGATCAAGTCATGACAAATGCAGCGACAATCACGCTCTTTATGGTAATGTCACTGTTTCCGATGCTAATGATTTTGCTCTGGTTGATGTCGCGCTTGATGTTGTCGCCAGAAGTTCTGCTAAAGGTGGTATCGTCAGTGCTGCCACAGGATATGATGAGCCTTGTAGAGGGCATTGTGTCCGACCTATATGAGAAATCGCTTAGCGTATCGGCATTGTCGATCACCATTATCATGGCATTGTGGTCATCGTCAACTGGAATTTCGTTCTTAGTTACAGGATTAAACCGTGTCTATAAGAGAGAAGAACAACGAAACTGGTTTGTACATCGTGCACTCTGTCTTTTGTATACTGGAATCTTCCTATTGATTATACTTCTCGTCATGGCTTTTCTGGTATACGGCAGCAAGTTTCGAGTCTTTTTGATTTCAGTTTGGCCGGTTCTTGAAAACTGGACGATTCTAATCACGATTTTGCAGAACGCAATCGCAATCGGTGGCATGATTTTATTTTTTCTTGCCGTCTACAATATCTTCCCGCAAAAGCGCCTTCCGTATCGCAAGCAGATGCCGGGCGCGATTGTGGCAACGGTTGGATGGTATGGATTTTCATCAATTTATGCAATTTATATTCGGAACAGCAAAAATCTTGCCTTTATGTATGGCAGTCTTGCTTTGATCATTGTATTCTTAATCTGGATGTATGTCTGCATGAATATTGTACTGATTGGCGGTGAAGTCAATTTCCTGTACAACAACCGCTATTATTACAAATTGTATCTGCTGACAGAAAAACAGATCGATATTCAGGAATACTTTATGAATGCACACAAGGAAGAGGAGGCTGAGCCAGAGGTAGTAGACGAGGATGAAAACAGCCGCGAGTGGGAGGCAGAGACACAGGCAAATGAAGTTTCTGAGGCAGAGGCTCAGTCACCACAACCAGAAATGGAAACTTCTGAAGTAAAGGCTGAAACACCACAGATGCAAGAAGTAACTTCTGAGGTAGAAACAGAATCATCACAGCCAGAAGAGGCTACTGGGGAGCAAGAACTTGTATCAGAGTCGAAACCAGTAGAAGAACCAACTTCTTCTAACATTCCAGAAGTGGCAGAGGAAGAGAACACATCGGATGCGCTTTTAGATGAACCTTCCAAAAAACATTTCTGGAAAAAACATCGGAACCGAAAAAAGAAAAAGTCCGAGGAAACTCTAGAAAATGGGAATCAGGAAAACAAAGATTCAGAAAACTAGAAATCAATAAACAAAATTAGAAAACAAACAATAAAAGAGAGTACCATTCAGTGATCAACTTGAGGTGACCCCTCAATCAACTGTCTGGTACTCTCTTTTTTGCATTTGTCTATAGCGTTTTAACTATTTTCTATGCAGTTTCTACCTTATTTTGCACGAAACGAAGAACGAAACGAACACAAAATAGGGCAAAACAGAAAGTTTGTTAAAAAGTAACAAAATAGATCGGGCATTTTTGAACAAAAAAGTATCGCTTTTTTTGAAAGATGTGGTATAATTTGATTGTATGCTAAGTGAAAGAGGGGATTTATATCATGGCTAAAGAAATGATTGCAATGCTGCTTGCGGGCGGACAGGGCTCACGTCTGTACGCGCTGACACAGAAGCTTGCAAAACCAGCAGTACCTTTTGGTGGAAAATATCGTATCATCGATTTCCCACTATCAAATTGTGTGAATTCCGGTATCGATACCGTAGGTATTCTCACACAGTATCAGCCGTTAGTATTAAACGAATATATTGGAAATGGACAGCCTTGGGATTTGGACCGTTTGCACGGCGGTGTTCATGTTCTTCCACCGTATCAGCAGGCATCTAGTTCTGATTGGTACAAGGGAACCGCAAATGCGATTTATCAGAATATTTCCTTTATTGAACGCTACAATCCACAGTATGTCATCATCCTTTCTGGTGATCAGATCTGTAAGCAGGATTACAGCGACTTCCTTCGTTTCCATAAGGAAAAGGGAGCAGAGTTTAGTGTAGCGGTTATGGAGGTTCCGTGGGATGAGGCATCCCGCTTCGGCTTAATGGTAGCAGATGAGGATTCTCGTATTACTGAGTTCCAGGAGAAGCCGAAGAATCCGAAGTCTAATCTGGCTTCCATGGGTATTTATATTTTTAACTGGGATATCTTAAAGAAGTATCTGGTTGAGGATGAGGCAGATTCAAATTCTCAGAACGACTTTGGAAACAATATCATCCCGAATTTACTTCGCGATGGAAGAAAGATGTATGCTTACCGCTTCGACGGCTACTGGAAGGATGTAGGAACCATCTCCTCTCTGTGGGAAGCTAATATGGAAGTTCTAGATCCAGAACACAGTGGTATCAATCTGTTCGATGAGAACTGGAAGATCTATAGCCGAAACAGTGGAAAGACTGGTCATCGCATCGGTTCTGATGCTACAGTAGAGAATTCTATGATTACAGATGGATGTCGTATCCATGGTACCGTAAAGCATTCCATCTTGTTTGCAGGTGTTCAGGTAGAGCCAGGCGCAATTGTTGAGGATGCAGTTGTCATGGGTGGTACTGTGATCAAGGCAGGCGCTGAAGTGCGTCACTGTATCATTGCTG
>CAUCWU010000423.1 GCA_958446555.1 uncultured Lachnospiraceae bacterium
GGGTAGGAAATGGTAATAGGTTTGAGATGAAAAGTTTGTGTGCAGTTTTGAAGGTGCATGTGAAAAATATGGCGGAATAGCTCAGCTGGCTAGAGCACACGGTTCATACCCGTGGTGTCGAGAGTTCAAATCTCCCTTCCGCTATTTGCTTAGCTATCGCGGAATGCGGTAGCTTTTTTGTTTAGCAGTTCATGCACGAAGTGCGGGTTTTGTGAATGGGCGTCTCGTGAACTGTAACTGATACTGATAAGGAGGAATTTCATGCAGTACCAAATTTCAATGGCACCGATGGAGGGCCTGACAGGCTATGTGTATCGAAGAGCGCATCATGCCTATTTCGCACCGTTGGATGCCTATTATACACCGTTTATTTCCAATAAAAAGCTTGGTAGCCGTGAGCGTCATGATGTGATGCCAGAGCACAATGAGGGTATGCATGTCATTCCACAGATTCTGACCAATCGTGTAGATGATTTTCTTGAGATCGAAAAGCAATTATATGACTATGGCTACCGAGAAGTGAATTTAAATTTGGGCTGTCCGTCTGGAACTGTCACAGCAAAAGGAAGAGGTGCTGGATTTCTGGCATATCCGGAGGAATTGGGTCAGTTTTTGGATGAAATTTATTCAAAAACGAATATGAAAATTTCCATCAAGACAAGAATTGGAATTTCCTCAGAGGAGGAATGGCCGAATCTTCTCTCTATATTTAATCGTTTTCCGGTGGAGAGATTGATCATTCATCCACGCTTGTTAAAGGATTTTTATAAGGGTTATCCCCATATGGATGCCTATCAATATGCAAAAAATCATAGTTTATCCCCAATTTGCTATAATGGAGACATTCATTCTGTGGATAAGTGGAGAAAAATCGAGGGTGAGCTAGGGATGCAGACAAAAGAGATCATGTTAGGGCGAGGACTTTTGATGAATCCAGTTCTTGCTGAAGAAATTCGTTCAGATTTCAATATAGATAAAGATAAAAAAGATCAATTAAAGAGCGGCGAAACAGAAAAGCCCGATGAAATCATATCTTTTGGTCAGATGGAACGAATCAAAAAATTTCATGATGCAATTTTGGATGGATATTGTGAGGAAATGTCTGGCGATCGAAATGTGCTCTTTAAGATGAAGGAACTGTGGGTGTATTTGGGGGCAGGGCTTCAGGCTTCACCGAAATTGCTAAAGCAGATCAAAAAATCTAGTTCAGTGAGAGAATATAAGATTGCGACAGATGCAATCTTTCGAGATATTTTGCACAATGGTGAGCGATAGTTGTGTTTGACTCTAGTTTTATTCAATAGCGTAACAGTATTTGATAAAATTAACAAAATAAATAATTGAGAAATAGCCTTCACTTCAAAGTTTAGAAGTGAAGGTTATTTTTTTGCTAGAATTGATAATTATTGGAGCCGCACAATATGTATTATCCACACAATATGTCGTATTATTCTTAAATAAACAGAAAAAACAATAAATCAGAGAGCGATTCCAATTGGTAGCGCTTTGAATGAGGAAAGGAGAAGCAGAACAGATGAAAAAAGTAGTGGCAATGTATGAACAAGAAGAGGCATACGGAAAGAATCTTGCCGAGTATGTCAATAGAAAAGAAAATATTCCATTTGAGGTTCAAGTGTTTTCAGAACCTGATAAGTTCTCAGCATATCTTAAGGGGCATACACCGCAGATGCTTCTTCTTTCTGAAGGAAGTGGATTAGATGAGTATGGAGAATTGAGTGAGCAGGCAGAGCGGGTGATGTATCTTACGGAACATAAAGATCAGGTGCAAGAGGATCATATTTATAAATATCAGCCGACAGATCAGATTTTAAATCAGCTGATGTTGCAGATAGACGGTAAAAACCAGTGGGACAGTCCAAGTTTGCAGTCAGCCTGTGCAATCTATGGTGTCTATTCACCGATTGGAAGATGTGGGAAAACAACATTTTCTCTGTTGCTGTCAGAGTTATTGTCAAAGCGACGTTCTGTTTTGTACATCGGATTTGATGAACTTTCTTTTTGGAATAGTGATGAAGATGCCAAAGAGGAGCAATCTGAAAAGGGAACGCTATCGGATGCCTATTTTTATGCAGAGAGAAATGGATTGCAGGAAAAAATGTTAACACTTGTATCGCATTGGCATGGGGTGGATCTACTTACTGGGTTGAATTGTCCAGAGGATTTGTGTGCGATTTCAGCGAAGGAGTGGGCAGAGCTTGTACAGAAAATTGGAAGACAGTCGGGGTATTCTGTAATTGTAATTGATATGGGAACCAAATTGTGGCTGGCCGATGAGATATTTCCTTTGTGTTGTCAAATTTTTATGCCAGTGCTATCAGAACGATTAGCAAGAGACAAGCAGAAGCGTTTTAGAGAGTGGATGGAGAAAAATGGCAAAGAAGAAAGTTTAAATCGGATGCAAATTGTAGAACTTCCAATCTCAAATCAGAATGGTACGATGAAGGAGCAGTTAGAGTATGCCCTTTGGGGAGAGACTGGGGATTATGTACGCAGTCTGATAAAGGGTGAGTGGTAAGTAATACTGTGGTAAAAGATGTTTTGTATAAAATATCGTAATGGCAAAGATGGAATGGAGGGGAAAGTTGTAATACCATATGGAGCAGATACAGGAGGAACAGAATGCCAAGACGGAGCAGTCTGTTCTTGGTGAATTGCGAAACTTAGTGATGGAACGGCTTGACATGACAAAGGAGCTTACGGATGAAGAATTGTATCGGTGTATTGATGATGTGCTGATGATGGTAGTTTATCGAAAACAGTTTTCGATGCGGTTGCGAATGCAGCTTCGCCAGACTCTCTATGATTCTTTTCGAAGGCTTGACGT
>CAUCWU010000424.1 GCA_958446555.1 uncultured Lachnospiraceae bacterium
GTTTGATTGCAGGACCAAAATTCTTTCACAATTTTGTGCACAATTTTAAATCTTATGTACTGCTTGGATTTTGTATTATCATCACAGGTGGACTTTGTACCATCGTTATCTGCTTGATTGGAAAAGTGGATGGTGCACTGGCAGCAGGACTTCTCTCTGGCGCATTGACAAGTACACCAGGTTTTGCGGCAGCGCAGGAGGCAGCAGGCGATATGAAGGATATCGTATCCGTCGGCTATGGAATCGCCTATCCGTTTGGTGTTATCGGAGTCGTTTTGTTTGTACAGCTGATGCCAAAGATCTTAAAGGTTGATATGTCAAAGGAGCGTGCAAAGTTAGCCGAGGACTCTGGAAATGCACCAAAGAATATTAAGACAAAGGGCTTGATCTCAGTTGATGCACTCGGCATGATGCCGCTTTGTTTGACAATTGTTCTTGGACTAGCAATCGGCCTGGTCAAGATTCCACTTCCAGGTGGTGCTTACTTCTCACTTGGAACCTCTGGCGGCCCATTGATTGCAGGTCTCGTGATCGGACATTTTGTGCATATTGGACCGATTGATCTAAAGCCAAAGAAGAGCTTATTGGAGTGTATGCGTGAGTTCGGTTTGGTACTTTTCCTAATCGGAGCTGGATGTGAGGGTGGAGCAGGCTTTATTGAGACACTTGCCGCTCAGGGACCGATTCTGTTTGTCTATGGTGTCATTATGACATTGGTACCGATGATTGTCGGCTATCTGTTTGCAAATAAGATCTTAAAGCTTTCAATTCTCAACAACATGGGTGCAATCTGCGGTGGTATGACCAGTACGCCGGCACTTGGATCTTTGATTCAGGTCGCAGGAACTGACGATGTGGCAGCAGCCTATGCGTCTACGTATCCGATCGCACTGGTAACCATTATTTTGATTGAACAGATCGTAGTACTGCTTTTCTAAAAAGAATAGGATACAATAAAAAAACAATCCATATTGAATTATGGATTGTTTTTTTGTTGAAAAATATTGTATAATAGTGTGTGATATGTAAAAAAGGAGGAACATTATGAAAAAACCAATAGTGGCAGTTGTAATGGCGGCTGTACTAGGATTGGCACCATGTGTAAGTGCGTCACAAGAATATGAAACTCAAAATGCAACTCAGACAGCTGGAATTGAGACTGAGAGTGAGGTAGAAATTGAAGAGGAAAATCAGACGGAATCAATGACAAAGTTTTTTTTAGAAGAATCTTCTGAAAAAATGCAGGAAGAAACTGCAGAGAGTCAAGTTCAGGAAGAAACAGAGGAAAGTGAAACTCAGGCGCAAGAGGAAACAAGAGTAAGTGAGACTGAAACAGAGGCACAGACTGAGCAGGAAGTTCAAGAAAGCCAGGGGGAATCTGAAACAGAGGCAACTACTCAGACGGATGAAAGCACAGAGCAGACAACTGTGGAAAGTACAGAAACATTTGAATCACAAACAAGTTCAAATGTGGAGAACCAGCTTCCTTTTCAGACTGTATTGCCAGAAGGAGATGCTCCCTATTTTGGAAACAATGAAGAGCGAATCAGTTTGTATAGGCTTGGTGAAAAACAAATTAGTCAAACACAGATCTTGCGTTCACTTTTATCGAAAGTAGGAAAAGGTTACAGCCAGAGTATGCGTTATGACAAGAATTATTATGACTGTAGTTCTTTAATTCTTCGTTGCTTTCAAGAATTTGGCTTGACTGGCGTTCCGTTTAGTACATATGACTGGGATAATAAGCTGAAAAATATGAAGATTGGTGATGTAATCACATTTCATGGTGCTGGAAATTATGTGTCTTATCAGCTTACAGCAGTAAATACAAATGCTATCAGCAATCCAGATGCTTTTCTTATTCCAGGTACAATCATGGTGTTAATTGAGCCAGGCTATAGTGGCGGTCATGTTGCAGTATCACTTGGAAATTTTGTGCGTCAGGATAATGGGCTCGATCCAACAAAAAATGCAGTTGCAATCGTAAATCAGACAAGAGAGTATGTTGCATCACAGCTTTCGAAGAGATATGGAGCAGATTATTCATTGTTAATGGGGACAAATGCAATCAGTGGATATATCAATACTTGGATGGATAGCGATTGGCTTGGAACAGATATGTTAACTGGAGATAAATATTCTGGTGCATATAATCGAATTTGGCGAGTGGAGGCATTCAATCCTAGCACAGGTGTCTGTGTTACAAATGTACCAAGAGGTACCAATGGATTGATGGCCAGATATGTATTGGTTCCTGTTAATGCAGATAGTAAATTGGAAGATAAACTTTCTATTGACGATGTGAAAATTACCAATGTATCATCAACGGGATATCAGGTAGAGGCAAGACTTAGCGCAACCAATGGGATTTCAAATGTATTGATGCCTACATGGACAGAGGCAAATGGACAGGATGATTTGGTATGGCATGTAGCAAATGTCAGTGGGAATACAGCAACCTTCTATGTAAAAACATCAGATCACAAAAATGAAGGTGGAACCTATATTACACACATTTATCTTTATGGGCAGAATCAAAAATATTGTGTAGTAGAGGCACGAGTATCGATTCCAGCAAGAGAAATTAAGGGCTATACAGGATTTCATGTAGAGGCGACCGGTGATTCCTATTACTATAAAGATGGAAAGCTTGCTTATGAGTATACTGGCTTGGTATTAGATAATGGAATTTGGTATTATATAAAAGATGGAAAGTTTGAGCCAAATCATAGGGGATTGGTTTTGAATTATGGAAGATGGTTTTATGTAGACAAAGGAAAAGTTGATTGGAGTTACACCGGATTGGCACAAAATTATGGAAGATGGTTTTATGTGAATAAG
>CAUCWU010000425.1 GCA_958446555.1 uncultured Lachnospiraceae bacterium
TAAGTATCTGCGAGATAAAGATGAACGCTGTGGCTATGTGAGCGGCCTGATGTTCTTTAATCAGATGGGGCTTACTACGCAGGTCCCTATGATGTATGAGGTTGTGTCGAACAAGGCAACAAATGATTATCGAGAAACATCTCTGGCAAAATCCCGTGTAATCGTGCGAAAACCGAAAGTGCCTGTGACAGAGAAAAATTATAAAGCTCTTCAGTTTCTGGATATGCTGAAAGATGTAGATGTATATTCGGAAGTGACGGGAAAGCCATTGCAGGAACGGTTGTATCGCTATATGGATGATGCACACTTGAGCATTTCGGAGATGGAACCGTACTTTGCTTATTATCCAGATAAGCTATATAAAAATCTGGTGGAAACGAGGGTGATTTACAAGGACATTGAAGAGGAGATACTGCTGGAGATAAAAAAGAGGGATGGCTTATAAAAAGCTATCCCTCTTTTGACGGCCAGTCGGTTTGAGCATCGTAGAGAGGCTTGACTGGATCTGTCCTAATATTATATGCGGAAGAATCAGACATGATTCCTCCAGTCAGAAGGCAAATGCAATTTTCCGAGGTCAATATCGCGCTGATACTTGTTTAGAAGTGCATCAAAGCTAGTGATAAAATCGTTCCATTCGTCATCGGATGGACGTAAATATTTCATGGCGAGCAAGAAATGATAAAGACCACAATAGCGTGGAGCCGGATTTTGCTGATCGACACTTAATAGCTTGGGCTTTGTCGTAAGGGAACGATTATATATTCTGGAGTTGTGAGCGCAAATGTTCCGCAGAACAACAACAGCATGAATCCAGGATGAGAACATCTCAAGGCTTGGAGTGGCAAGGTTACCTTTTGCAGAAGTGTATTTATAAAACTGGGCCAGACTGGGATATACAGAATCTGTGCCTGTTGAAAGATTCTTGATATACTTGGAAAGCGTTCCAAAAGACATTACTTCAACAGCAGCCCAAAGGGGAATCTGCCCATCATGGTTGTCATAATTGTGGGTGATAAATACATCTGTTGAACGTGCAATTTCTGATGAAATGGATGCAGTGTTTCGCCAAAATATCGCTTTATCCTTGAAGATAGAAGGGTCAAGGTAAATCAGCGCATCATTTTTCTGCAGGAGAGCTTCGCAAAATCTGGAACGAAGAGCAACTTCTATTTTACAGGTCATGCCAAATAGTAAAGAGCGCAACTCCATGTCAAAGTTGTAGATGTGACAAATGGTGTCGAACGCGACATTTGGTATGTATTTTTTAGTGGCGTTATCATAGAGATGAAAACTATATCCGCGCAGACGATAAAATCCAATCTCATTTAAAGCCGTTTCTACTTTCTGGTCATCAGTTATTACTAGACCAGCATCTTTGTACTTTTGAATCAGAGCAGCAGTCTGATATATATTCTTTGGATAGGGTTTCATTTGTACAATCCTCATAAAATGAAAAGGCCCGCCGGTTTGAGCATCGTAGAGAGGCTTGGCGGGATCTGTTGACTAGTATTTTATCACTAAAATGAGGGCTTGTCAATCACTTTCTTTATGTCATGCGGAATTTTTTCTTTTTTATATATCTGAAGCAATGTAATAAGATGCGTCAGCAATGTAACAAGACGCGTCTGCCGGAAGGTTATAGCGTGAATTCACGCGTGGCGTGCTTTTGTACGGAGGGTTGATTCAAGATGTTTTCGACATTTGAACAGACAGTTTGTAATTCACGGTGGTAGTCTTTGAAATACTGGTAAGTTTCATATTGTGCGCTCTTCTGCTGTACCAGAAGTTCTTTTTCAGAACGCAGGTCTTTCATGGTTGGAAGTTTCCCGTCTGGTGAATGTTGCTTTAGAAATTGCAACGCTTCTTCATATTTGGCAATCTCGTCTGCATGGTTCTGCCGGGAATCCTTTTTATTGGTGGATTTCAGAAAATCAGCGTAGACCGATTTTGTAGAAAGATACTGTCCCAGATAATGAATCTGTTCGTTCACTCTTTTCAGTTTGGCTTCAGTGAGCTTGGCATCGCTGCGGGCTTTTGCCATTTTGGACTGAATCGTATCTGTGGTGTCTTGCAATTTTTTCTGAGTATCATACCCATGCTCCTGAATGTAGGCAACCGTTTTAGCCATTTGCTGCAAATTGCTGATTTTTACTTTCTGGGCATAAGCTCGGCTTTGCTGTGCCTTAATGCAATTCTGTAAATCAACCACAAGACGCAGGTCGGATTTGATGAACAGAATGGTGATAGGATCATCCTGCACCCATTGCGCCTGATTCTGTTCAGCGGCGAGTGCATTTTCTTCAAAGAGCTGCAAAAGGTATTCTCGGTCATAGTGGCTTCCCAGTTTCCGGGCAGATATGTACTTCTGCCGATCCGATGTAAGATAGCTGAATCGCCTCCGATGGTCTTTGACTTGTATTCCGTATTCTGCTTTGAGTAGACGCTGAAATTCTTCAAAAGATTTCGCACGTTCCGCAATGTCGTTGATGGCATTGCGGATTTTTTCTTTGTTGGTTTCAAATTTTGTTTTCATGGGTGCGATTCCTTCTGCCATAATCTCCATGTTGGCCATATCAAGATTTAGCTGTCCTCTGCGCTGGGCATGATATTCCTGCTGTGTGATTTTTTCTGCGGCAGGAGAGAGCAGATCGACCTGATACAATCCCTCGCGTTGGCAGATGCCCATAAGAGAACCTTGTAAATGACGGAGATACTCTTTTGTCAGATGGTGCTTATATCCGGCCTTGCAGTCGCTGGCACGTTCAGTATAAAGCTGAGAGGCTATATCTTCTTTTCGTATGATTAGCGCCTATTAGGAAAACACACTGTCAA